>CAZCJI010000226.1:0-5593 GCA_964498625.1 uncultured Rhizobium sp. | reverse complement strand
GAATATCGCGGCTTCTTCCACATCGGCATGATCGAGCGCAACGAACACAACGCGATCATCCAGCACGGCACCATGACCATCGTGCGCAAGAGCGCGCTTCAGGATGTCGGCGGCTGGAGCACATGGTGCATCACAGAAGACACCGAACTGGGCCTCAAGCTGTTCGAGAAGGGCTACGGCGCCGCTTACATTCCGCAGAGCATGGGGCGGGGTTTGATCCCCGATACGCTGGAAGCGTTTCAGACGCAGCGCTATCGCTGGGTCTATGGCGCCATGCAGATATTGAAGCGGCACGCCGGTTCGATTTTGCTTGGCCGCACGAAGCTTTCGTGGGCGCAGCGTTATCAGTTCCTGTCCGGCTGGCTGCCCTGGATCGCCGATATGCTCGGCATGATCGTGACCTTCATGGCGCTCGTCTGGACGGCCGCGATGTGGGCGTCGCCGGAATACTTCTACGCACCGATGCCGGCGCTATCCGCCGCGGCTCTGGCGTTGTTCTTTGCCAAGACGTTCAAGACCTTCATGCTGTATCCCCCGAAGGTACGCTCTGGCTTCAAAGGCGCGCTGATGGCATCGGTCGCGGGGCTGGCACTCACCCATTCGGTCGCGAAGGCGGTGGTCGCCGGGTTGCTGACCTCCGGCAAGCCGTTCCTGCGCACGCCGAAATGCGGCGATCCCGCGTTGTTGTCCCAGGCGCTACGCGTCGTGTGGCAGGAGACGACACTCCTGGGGCTTTGCCTCATCTCGATCGTATCCGTGGGATTGGTGCATGGTTTCGACGAACCCGCCGCCGTTCTCTGGATGGTGATGCTTCTGGTGCAGGCGACGCCTTATCTCGCGACCGTCGTGACCGCGATCCTGAGCGCGGTGTCGAACGCGGAGCAGCCGCGCGCGACCATCGCCCCGGCGCCGCCGCGGGCGCCCGAGCCGCAGCTCAAGGAAGCGGCCTAGGCCAGGATCTTTCCCGGATTGAGGATATTCCCGGGATCGAGCGTGCGCTTAAGCGCGCGCATGATGTCGATCTCCGTGGCGCTCTTATAACGCAGCAGCTCATCGCGCTTCATCACACCGATGCCATGCTCGGCGCTGATCGAGCCGGCGAACTCATGCACGATGTCGTGGACGAGATGCGCGATCTCCGTGCGCTTCGTGACGTTCGGCACATTGAAATTGAAATGCAGATTGCCGTCGCCGAGATGACCGAAGGTCACGGGCCGCGCTTCGGGTAGGGCGCTGAGCACTGCTGCCGTGGCCTTCGCGATGAACGCCGGGATGGCAGCGACGGGCACGGCGATGTCGTGCTTGAGCGAAGGGCCTTCTTTCTTCTGTGCTTCCGACATGCTCTCGCGCAGCCTCCAGAGCGCTATGCGCTGCGCTTCGCTCACAGCAATGACGGCATCGCCGACGAGATCGGTATTCGTCAAAGCGTCTTCGACAACACGCCTGAGGTCGAATCCCGCGCCGCTCGTCGCTTCGATCAGCACATACCAGGGAGAGGGCGCGGAAAGCGGATCAATCGTGCCGGGGATGTGCTTGGTGACAAGATCGATCCCGATGCGCGGCACGAGTTCGAACGCCGAGATCTGTCCGCCGGTCGCGTTCTGCAGACGCGCAAGCAGGGCAATGGCTGACGCCGGGTCCCGCACGGCGGCGAACGCGGTAACGATCTCCGCGGGCTTCGGGAACAGTTTCAGCGCTGCCGCGGTGATGATACCGAGTGTACCTTCGGCGCCGAGGAACATCTGCTTGAGATCGTAGCCGGTGTTGTCTTTCCGCAAAGTGCGCAGCAGATCGAGCACGCGTCCGTCGGCGAGCACGACTTCAAGCCCCAGCACAAGCTCGCGCGCCATGCCATAGCGCAGCACATGCACGCCGCCGGCGTTGGTCGAGAGATTGCCGCCGATGGTGGCTGAGCCTTCGGAAGCAAGGCTTAGCGGAAACAACATGCCCACTTCGTCCGCCGTGCGCTGGACGCTGGCGAGAACCACGCCGGCTTCGACGATGATATTGGCACCTTCCTTGTCGACATGGCGCACGCGGTTGAGGCGTTCGAGAGAGAGCAGAACTTCGCCGTTGAACGGGATCTGTCCGCCGACGAGGCCAGTGTTGCCACCCTGTGGGACGACGGCGGTGCCAGTCTCGTTGCAGATTGCAAGCACGCGCGAGACGTCTTCGGTTGTCGTGGGTTTGAGAAGCAGCGGCGTGTGGCCCTTATACGAGCCGCGCCACTCCTCGACATGCGGTGCGATCTCGCGCGGGTCCTCGCTGAAGCCTTTCGGGCCGACGACGTCTTTCAGGCGCGGCAGCACATCGCTCATGGGCGCGGCGCCGCCGCGCGGGTGAGCCGGTCATTGATCGCTTCGCCGAGTCCTTCACTGGGGATCGGCATGATCGCGATGGCGCCGGCCGTCTTGTCCAGCGCGCGCAGCATCGCAAACAGATTGGCCGCTGCTTCTTTCAGGTCGCCCTTGGCGCTCAGGTTTGGCGCGCCTTTGGGAGCATCCGGCCCAAAAGCGAGCAGGGCCTCGCCGGGTTGTGCTTCGCGGGCGTTCAGCCGCAGTTTCGCGCGCGGCGTATAGTGGCTTTCGAGTTGTCCCGGCGACTGCACCTTTGCGTTCGTCACAGCGGCGAGCGGACCGGCGGTGCGTTCGATGTCTTCGCGGGAAACGCCGCCAGGGCGGAGAAGGACTGGCTTTCCTGCCTCGAACCCGATCACCGTGGATTCGATGCCGACCGTCGCCGGTCCGCCGTCGAGAATGATATCGACTTTGTCGCCCATTTCTTCCGCGACATGCGCTGCCGTTGTCGGGCTGACATGGCCGGAGATGTTCGCGCTCGGTGCGGCGATGGGCCCGGCCTCGGCAACCAATATCTGCGCAACAAGATGCGAGGGCACACGGATCGCGACCGTGTCCAATCCGGCGCTCACCAGCAGCGACAAGGGTGAATTGCCCTTGCGCGGCAGAACAAGCGTCAGGGGACCGGGCCAGAATGCATCCGCCAGTGCGCACGCCTCCGGCGTGAATTCGACGAGTGCCTCGGCTGCGGCGCGGTCCTTCACGTGAACGATCAATGGATTGAACGATGGCCGCCCTTTCGCCGCGAAGATCGCGGCAACCGCCTCGCCATTGGTCGCGTCGGCGCCGAGGCCGTAGACGGTCTCCGTCGGAAAGGCGACGAGCTTGCCCTCGTGCAGTGCGTACGCCGCGAGCGTAATTCCGTGCGCGGTGGCGGGGACTACCGTGGTCATGTGTTCAATATAGAGCGCGCCGCCGAGGGCTGCTAACGCGCCTTTGTCGCGTTGAGCTCGACGAAAATCCCGACTTTGTGGGAGACCGGCTTGTCGCCGGACCATTCCTGCCCCGCTCCGACGCCCCAGTCGAGGCGCATCACATCGGCGGTCCCGCTGACATGCGCCTTGTCGCCCGCGATCTGGAGCGTGAAGTTCAATGTCACTGGCTTCTTCACGCCCCTGATCGTGAGAACACCCTTCGCGGCATATTGGTTGCCGCTACCATGGGTGAAACTCGTGGCCTCGAACTTCGCGGTCGGGAATTGCGAGACCCGAAAGCCCTGCGCGCCCTGGACGCCGTCGTCATTGTCCGGCGAGTCCGAGGCCTCGCTTGCAAGATCGATGGTCGCGGTCACATGCGCGTGGGCGAGATCGTTCGGATCGAAGTCGATGCTCGCGTTCCATTTGCGAAAGGTCGCGCCGAACGGCTGGCCGCTCCATTGCACGCCAAAGCCGAGTTTGCTGGAGCCGTAGTCGACATTCCAGTGTGCAGCGAGCGTGGGCGTGGCCGCAAAAGCGAACAGCAGTACTGACATCAAAAGGCGCTTCATACCGTCGGCTCCACGGTCGTGCCCGGCACCATCCGCGAGAACACGCCGTCGCGGCGGATCAGGCCGTGATACAGCGCTGCGGCAATGTGGATCGGGATCAATACGATCGCCGACCACGCGAGCACGACATGCGCCGTCTCCCACGTCTCATGGATCGGATGAAGCTGCGCGCGCGACACGCCGGTGAACAGCGGCAGGTTCGGCCAGTCGAACAGGAAGAAATACGACGTTCCGTTCCCGAGCGGCGAGGCCGACACCATGATGTATCCGGTGAGCGGAATGAAGACGATGAGGAAATAGAGCAGGAAATGGGAAACCCGCGCGCCGAATTTCAGCGCCGGGTTCATGCCTTCGGGCAGCGGCGGCACCGGGTTCACCAGCCGCCACAGCAGGCGCAGGATGCTCAGCACCAGAACCGTCAGGCCGATGGATTTGTGAATCTGGAAGATCGTGAACTTCATCGGGTCGCTGCGCGGCAGATCGCCCATGTAGAGCCCCACGCAGAGATTGGCGATGACGAGGATGGCGATCAGCCAGTGAAAGCTCATCGCCACGTTGCCGTAGCGCAGCGCCGTATTCTTTGCAGGCATCTATTTATCCCTGGCGTGCTGGAACATCGCTTCGATGGTGAGCTTCACATTGTCGCTCACGACGGATTCCCAAACCATGCCGGTCAGCCCGAAATCGGTGCGCTTGAGCGTGGTCGTGGCGTGAAAGCCGACATCGTCCTTGCCGGAGAAGGGATCAGTAGTGAGACCGCCGAAGGTCGTATCCAGCGTCACGGATCTGGTCACGCCGTGCAGCGTGAGGTCGCCGGTGATCGTGCCGGTGTTGTTGCCCGTGCGGGTGATCGACGTCGATTTGAAGGTCGCGGTCGGAAATTTGACGGAGTCGAACACGTTGCCGCCCGACAACTCACCGACCAGTTCCTTGCTCGGCACGTCTATGCTCGTCATATCGATGGTGACATCGACGGAGCTCTTCTCCGGCGCGCCGGAGTTGAAGCTGAGCGTACCGCTCACCTTGTCGAAGCGGCCGTAATAGTCGGTGATTCCGAGATGCGGGATCGCGAACACCACAAGGCTGTGGCGCGGATCCATGGAATAGGAACCCGTCGGCGCCTTTTTCGGATCGTCGCTCGGCGCGGCCAGCGCGGCGCCCGTCATGGCGAGAAGTGCAAGTGAAGCAAGCCCGATACGCATGAAATCCTCCAACCGCCCCCAAATCAGTCTAGCCCAAACGCGGCACGATTGGGGAGATCGTTGCAAAAACTTGACGCCGTAAGCCACGCCTCCGCATAGTCGTCTCAACCGCCATTCGAGAGCAGAGCCGTGGACGAATCCCTGGCGCCGGCACGGCCGGGCCGCAATCTGGATTATCCCTTCGAGAAGCGCCCGGAGCTGGGCGAAACCATCGAGGTCGCCCCTGGCATCCACTGGATCCGGATGCGGCTGCCCATGCAGCTCAACCACATCAATCTGTGGCTGCTGGAAGACGAGGGCGGATGGACGGTGGTCGATACCGGCATCCGCAACGAGGAAACCGCGAATGCGTGGAAGCAGCTGTTCGCGGGGCCGATGGGTGGCAAACCTGTCAAACGCGTCATCATCACGCACATGCATCCCGACCATATCGGTTTGGCCGGATGGCTGGTGCGGCGGTTCGATGTCGAACTATGGATCACGCGCACCGAATTTCTGATGTGCCGCAATCTCGTCGCCGACACGGGGCAGGAGGCGCCGCAGGAAGG
>CAZCJI010000225.1:0-5602 GCA_964498625.1 uncultured Rhizobium sp. | reverse complement strand
CCGGTCTCAAGCGCGGCTTCACGCCGCCGCAGGTGACGCTCACGGGCCGCGACGCGTCGATCAGCAACGTGACGAATGCGAAGCCGGAAGAGTCGCTGTTCTACGAGCCGTTCAAGAAAATGCCCGGCATCGCGCGGGATCAGCAGGCGAAGCTCCGCGCCGAAGCGATCGACGTGATCAAGATTCAGGTGCAGCCGGTTTACGGCGAGCTGCTGAAATTCTGGACCACCGAATATGTGCCGGGCGCGCGCAAATCGCTCGCTGCGGAAGATATGCCGGACGGCAAGGCATATTACCGCCAGCAGATCCTCGAATACACCACGCTCGACATGGATCCCGCCGCGATCCACAAGCTCGGCGAAGACGAAGTCGCAAAGCTCCATCAGCAGATGGTCGATGTGATGAAGGAAACCGGGTTCAAGGGCGACTTTGCCGCGTTCCAGGATTTCCTGCGCACCGATCCGCAATTCTATGCGAAGACACCGCAGGATCTGCTCAACCGGGCGGCCTGGATCGCGAAGAAATTCGACGGCAAGGCCTCGCTGTTCTTCGGGCGGTTGCCGCGCGCGCGTTTTACGATCAAGCCGGTGCCGGACGATCTCGCGCCGTTCTACACGTCAGGCCGTGGCGGTCCCGGCGTCTATCTGGTCAACACGTATGACCTGCCGCACCGGCCGCTGTTCAATCTCACGTCGCTGACCTTGCATGAATCCGCGCCCGGTCACGCGCTGCAGGGTTCGCTCGCGGCGGAAGACAAGACGCTGCCGGATTTCCGGCGCTATTCCTACATCTCGGCTTATGGCGAGGGCTGGGCGCTCTATTGCGAATATCTCGGCAACGAGATGGATATGTATGAAACGCCGTATGACCGCTTCGGCTATCTCGGCTGGCAGATCTGGCGCGCCGCGCGTCTCGTCGTCGATACCGGCGTGCACTCCCAGGGTTGGACGCGTGAGCAGGCGATAGCCTACATGCGCCAATACACGGCGCTGCCCGATCATGAGATCGACACCGAGGTCGATCGCTATATCGCGTGGCCCGGTCAGGCGCTCTCGTATTATCTGGGTGAGATGGCGATCAAGAAAGCGCGCACGAAAGCCGAAGCCGCGCTGGGCGACAAGTTCAACATCCGCGCCTTCCACGACACGGTGCTGCAACTGGGCTCCGTGCCGCTGCCGCTGCTGGAAGCCCGCATCGACCGCTTCATCAAGGAAGGCGGCAAAGGGCCATATCCGGACGAGGAGAAGTAGTTGCCTGATGCCGTTCCCCTAGACGAAAAACAGTTGGACGATCACTCGCAGTCGTTTGCGCAAGCATTATTTTCCGCTCATCCTTCGTGGAGGAATTCCGCGAGGATGGAAAAGTCCAGTGGCGGAAATCAGATGATTCTCGTCGTCACCGTAGAGCCGCCGGAATCTTCCAAGGGCGACCACCCACTTATTATTGACACCGACAACGAAGAGATCACCGTTGGTTTCGATGCCTATCACGCACATTTTGATTGGCCGAATGATCCGAACGAAGAATACGGAAACGCACTTCGTTTTGTCGAAGCCATTACTGAGGAGCGAGTAGCGGTCGTTTCCCTTTGGGCTGGGGAACGATGGGCTATGTCGACAACATTGGATGTCTCAAGCGGCGAAACCGCGCTGAACAACATTCCAGAGGGTGCGACACTAAAGAAAATTCGTTCTTGGAACGGGAGATATAGCCGGAACGAGCCACTTCCATAACCTAGTGGCAGCATCACTAGGTGACAAATTGTCGGGGCGGACTTACCCTCGCGGCATCGCTATTGCCGGAGGTCCGCCATGTCCGCTCACGCCATGGAACGCGACGCGCGTTCGCCCGCCTATGACATTCCGCTCGACAAGATCAATGTGAGCCAGCCGGAGCTATTCCGGACCAATTCTTTCTGGCCCTATTTCGAGCGCCTCAGGCGCGAAGACCCGGTGCATTACTGCGCCGAGAGCGATTACGGCCCTTATTGGTCGATCACCAAGTACAACGACATCATGGCGGTGGACACCAACCATCAGGTGTTCTCCTCGGAAGCCAGCCTCGGCGGCATCACCATCCGCAACCAGCAGGCCGATTTCCTGCTGCCGATGTTCATCGCGATGGACCCGCCCAAGCACGACAAGCAGCGCAAGGTGGTGAGTCCCATCGTGGCGCCGGAAAATCTGGAGCGGTTGGAAGGCACCATCCGCTCGCGTGCGGCGAAGATGCTCGACGAATTGCCGCGCGGCGAAACCTTCGACTGGGTGGATCGCGTCTCCATCGAGCTGACAACCCAGATGCTCGCGACCCTGTTCGATTTCCCATTCGAGGAGCGCCGCAAGCTCACGCGCTGGTCCGATGTTGCAACCGCGATCCCCGGCCACGGCATCATCGACACGGATGAGCAGCGGCGCACCGAACTGATGGAATGTGGCGCCTATTTCACCGGGCTGTGGAACCAGCGCGTGAACAGCGAGCCCAAGGGCGACCTGATCTCGATGATGGCGCACTCCGATGTGACGCGGAACATGGAGCCGCGCGAGTTCCTGGGCAACATCATCCTGCTCATCGTCGGCGGCAACGACACCACGCGCAATTCGATCACCGGCGGCCTGCTGGCGCTGAACGAAAATCCCGATCAGTATAAGAAGCTGGTCGACAATCCGGCGCTGATCGAAACCATGGTGCCGGAGATCATCCGCTGGCAGACGCCGCTCGCCCATATGCGCCGTACCGCGCTGACCGATATCGAGTTCAAGGGCAAGCAGATCAAAAAGGGCGACAAGATCGCGATGTGGTACGTCTCGGGCAACCGCGACGAGGAGGTGATCGAGAATCCCAACGCCTTCATCATCGATCGCGCACGCCCGCGCCAGCATCTGTCTTTCGGTTTCGGCATTCACCGCTGCGTCGGCAATCGCCTGGCCGAGATGCAGCTGCGCATCGTGTGGGAAGAGATCCTGAAACGCTTCAAGAAGATCGAGGTGATGGGCGAGCCGGAGCGAATCTATTCGAACTTCGTGAAAGGCTACGCGACGTTGCCGGTCCGCATCGCCGCATGAGGCGCGCGGGCGGCGCGCTTCTGGCGTGGCTCGCTGTTTGTGGGGCCGCGCAGGGCGCATGTCCGGTGCGCGGCGAACATCCGATGATCGAGGCGCAATTGTTTTTCGGCCGCGCGATCGATGGTCGCGGTCCTGTTACCCAGCAGGAATGGTCCGATTTTGCCGCCGACGTGGTCGCGAAGGATTTTCCGGACGGTTTCACGATACTGGATGGCGAGGGCGCGTGGTTCGATCCGGACGCCAAATCCACGATTCATGAGGATTCCAAGATCGCGCTGATCGTGACAAAGCAGTCGCCGGGCCTGTCGGCGAAGCTCAGTCATGTGATCGAGGCTTATAAAGCCCGGTTTCACCAGCATTCGGTCGGGCTTGTCACGCGGCCGGTTTGTGCGGCTTTCTAATTTTTTTGTTGTCATGGCCCGCGAATGCGGGCCACCAGTTTGGTTCTGCACAGTCGTGCCGAAGACGGGAGATTACCCTTCCGACGCTCGCGAAGGCATCACCTGGGCGGCCCGCACTGCGGCGGGACGTGACAAATTTGAATTAGTCGGTGATTGCGGGAATTTCTTCCGGCTCCTTGGCTTTGCGCAGCATGGTCAGCGGTATGCTCGCGGCATACAGAACGAACGCAACGGTCAGGGTGGTCCAGGGCCAGTTGATCAACAGCAGCACCACGCCGCCGGCCGCGAGATAGGCGACCGCCAGCAACGATTTCGGCAGATGCATGTATTTGATCGACGGTGTCGGCACCCGGCTGACCATCAGCACCGAAGCCAAGATTATCACCACGCTGGTCAATTCGGGATTGCGCATATAGGTGTCGCCGATCTGAAAGCTCAGAAGCATCGGAAACACCGCCAGGAACGCCGACGCTGGCATTGGCAGACCGGTGAAATAGGGATTGGCCTGGGTCGCGCCTTCGTCGCGCGCCATGGTGCTTTGGATATTGAACCGCGCCAGTCGGATCGCGCTGCAGCCGCAAAAGATGAGGATCGCGATCCATCCCGCTTCGCCCATGCCGTTCAGGCTCCACAGGAAGACGACGACGCCGGGGGCGACACCAAAGCTGACGAGATCGACGAGGCTGTCGAGCTGCGCGCCAAACCGCGTGTCGGCGCCGAAAGCGCGCGCCGCGCGTCCGTCCAGCATGTCGAACACCATGGCGATGATGATCGCGGTGACGGCATGCTTCCAGTCGCCGGTCAGGGCGAAGCGGATCGCGGTCGCGCCCGAGCAAAGACCGAGCAGGGTCAGGATGCTGGGCACCAGCTTGGAGATCGAAATGTCTTCCAGCCGTTCGACGACGCGCTGCCGCGCCTCGGCAAGATCCTCGAGGCGTTCGGCCATGCGCTGCCGGGCCGTCAGTCGTTCAACCGCCATCGCTAGCTCTTTCCAAACTCGGCCAATATTGTCTCGCCGGCCACGATCTTCTGGCCTTTAACAACTTTCACGCCCGCATCCGTCGGCAGATACACGTCGAGCCGGCTGCCGAACCGGATAATGCCAAACCGCTCGCCCCGGCGCACCTGCTGGTCCTGGCGCAGATCGCAGCGGATGCGCCGCGCGACCAGACCGGCAATCTGCACAACGGCGAGCTCCGCGCCGTTCGCCAGGCGCAGCCTGACGGACATGCGCTCATTATCCTCGCTTGCCTTGTCGAAAGAAGCGTTAATGAATTTGCCCGGGCGATACGAGAGCGCCGTCACCGTGCCGTCGGCCGGAACACGATTCACATGCACGTTGAAGACGTTCATGAAGATGCTCAACCGCACACGCGGCTGATCGCCCATGCCCAGTTCGACCGGTGGCGTTGCCTGCACCACCGGCAGCAACACGCCGTCCGCCGGCGAGACAATCAGGCCTTCGCCCTGCGGCACGCTGCGTTCGGGGTCGCGGAAGAAGGCGACGCACCACACGCTCACCGGCACGAGAACCAGCCCCCACCAGCCACCCAGCGCGAACAGCAGCGCGTTCAGCGCGATCGCGACCGCGATATAGGGCCAACCATCGGGATGAAGTTTCAACCGCTTCGCCTTTCAAGCAAAAGGGGCAGTCCCGAAAGACCGCCCCCCACTATACCGAAACTGTACGCGTCTTACGCGCGCTTGCCCGAGAACGGGAAAGAACCGAACGAACCGGCCTTCACGCTGCCGGAAATGTTGTCGCCATCGACGGTGCCCGCGAATTCGAGGGTCATCGGGAATGGCGTGGTGATGGAGTTTTTCCAGGAAACGCCGTTGCCGTCGATCTTGCCGTCGGTGATGGGCTGGCTGCGGCCCTGCGCCGCCTGCGTGCCGGAACCGTCTGCGTTGATCTCAAGCGTGGAGGGCTGTGCGCCCATGGGGGATTGAACAACGATTTCGTATTTGCCTGCGACTGACATCTCTGTCTCCCTTGAAAGGGCGCATCTAAAAGGTGACTGCCCCGTCACGCAAGCCCGGCCCTAACCCGGCCTATGGCCAGCCTATTTGCCGAGGCCGGGGAGCCCGCACAGATCCAGCGCGCCGAACAGCGTTGTCACATTCCGCCCGTCCTCCGAC
>CAZCJI010000224.1:0-5637 GCA_964498625.1 uncultured Rhizobium sp. | reverse complement strand
ATGCCGCGATGGTCGCCTGGGCGGGGGTTGAACGTGGCCAGCTGGGTATCTTCGATGGGCTGGGCACCGCACCGAAGGCCCGCTGGCCCTTGAACGCGCTAACCGGGGGGGAGGAGGCCCGCGCGTTCAAATCCTGATCGCTGCTTAGACCAGCGAGAACGAGGTTGCGGCCATCAGAAGGGCGGCCATCGCAATGATGGCCGTGGTCAACATGGTGACGACGCCGCTGTCGCCGGTTTCGCGCTGTGCGCTTTCAATGAATTCTCTCATGACGGTCTCTCCTTAATTGCGGCCAGGAGTTGCCCCTCCGGCCGTCTGAAATTCGGTGGGCTTTCCGTCCCACAGGGGTGAAATAGGTACCCCCTCGCCGATCTACAAGTGAATGATTTATAAAATATTCATTGTTTAATTGTCGTAATTCTCTTTTAAGCCATTGTTATTACACAACTATATAGTAGAAAAACATTGTTGCGCGTTTCATGCATGGCAGAGATGCACAGAAACGGGGCCGCTTTTCAACGGCCCCGCCTTGGCAAATCGAAGGCTGGGACTAGCCGTGAAGGCCGCCGAGCAACCACAAAACCAGAAGAATGACGATCACCAGACCCAGCGCACCACCCAGGCCGCCGCCGCCATAGGTCCGGTAGCCGTAATAGCCGCCACCGCCGCCAACCAGCAAAACAACCAGAAGTATAATCAGGAGCAATGTCATATCCGTTTCCTCTCACTGCCCCTTGGGTAATGAAACGCGCGACAACGGGATTCGGCCTTCGCAGACCTCGTGCTTCGACGGGCTCAGCATGAGGGGTTTGATTTCCCTCACCCTGAGCTTGTCGAAGGGTGAAGAATCGCTGCTAAAGAGCGCCCATGAAAATCGCGACCTGGAACATCAATTCGGTGCGCCTGCGCATCAATCTGGCCACGCGCTTCCTGCGCGAGCACCAGCCCGACGTTCTGTGCCTGCAGGAAACCAAAGTCATCAACGATCTCTTCCCACACGCCGCGTTCGAGAAGCTTGGCTATGTCCATCACGCGATCCACGGACAGAAAGGCTATCACGGCGTCGCCGTGCTCTCGCGCATCCCGTTCCGTGAGCAATACAGTCACGAATTCTGTTCCAACAGCGATTGCCGCCACATCCAGGTGACGTTCGAGAACGGCGTGGAGCTGCACGATTTCTATGTGCCCGCCGGCGGCGACATTCCGGATCCAACGGTCAATTCGAAATTCGCGCACAAGCTCGGCTTCCTGCGCGAGATGACGGACTATTTCGGCAGGCGGCGGGACCGCAGCACGAAGCCGATCGTGCTTGTTGGCGATCTCAACGTCGCGCCGCTGGAAAACGATGTTTGGAGCCACAAGCAGCTGCTCGATGTCGTGAGCCACACGCCGGTCGAGACCGGCCTGCTCGCAGATGTGAAAGCATCGTTCGACTGGATCGATGTGACGCGCGAATTCATTCCCGCCGATGAGAAGATCTATTCGTGGTGGTCGTATCGCAATGTCGATTGGGCGGCATCGGATCGCGGCCGCAGGCTCGATCACATCTGGATCAGCCCCGCGCTCAGGAGTGCGCTGCGCGCGCAATCCATCGTGCGCAAGATGCGCGGCTGGGAAAAAGCGTCAGACCATGTTCCGGTGATTGTGGAGCTTGAACTCTAGGCGTTTCCTGCCGGAGTAGCCGCGCCGGAGCGCATCTGCTGCATGCCTTCCACCCGGGCGCGGTAGAGCGAGGCGAAATCGATCGGCTCGACCATCAAAGGCGGCATGCCGCCGTCACGCACCACGTCGGAGACGATGCGCCGCGCGAACGGAAAGATCATGTGAGGCGCTTCGATCAGGAGCGCGGGCTGCTGCATCTCCTGCGGCACATTGTGCAGCTGGAAGATGCCGGCATAGACGAGTTCGAGCAGGAACAGCGGCTTGTCGTCGGACTGGGCGTTGACGCGAAGCTTGAGCTCGACTTCGAAATGTTGGGCGTCCAGCTGCTTTGCCTGAAGATCGACATTGAGTTCGATCTGCGGACGGCTGGCATTGAAAGCTCCAGGCATGCCGGGATTTTCGAACGAGAGATCCTTGATGTACTGACCGACAACCTGCAGACGCGGCGCGTTCGCCGGGTCGATGCCGTTCCCGCCGTTAACCGGAGTTCCTTCGCCGCTCATCGCCAAATCCTTCAAAAACGCGCGTGCCGCTACCATGGATCGCGCTGCGGTGACAAGGCGCGGGACAAACCAACGCCGCATTCCTATATAATGGTTGCTGGACCCCGGACGCCCACGGGTTTAGTCTGAACGAACGGGCGGCATGAAAGTTTGAGCGGCCGAAGATGGCGAATTCCCAGCTTCTTGAGATTGTGTTCCTGGCCTTGGTGGCTGGCGTGATTCTGTTCCGTCTCTATACGGTTCTGGGACGCCGCACCGGTCATGAACGTCCGCCGCAGGACGCCTACCGCTTCCAGCCCGACCCCAATGCGCCGGATGCCGTCGCCGATGACGCGGTCAAGGCATTGCCGCAACCCAAACGCGCGGATTCCATCGAGAGCCGCCCCACCGATCCGGTTGCGCGCGCGCTACTGGACATCAAGCTCGCCGACAAAGGTTTCGAGAGCGAGCGCTTCCTTGCCGGCGCGCGCTCCGCCTATGACATGATCGTGGCCGCGTTTGCCAAAGGCGACCGCGCCGCGCTGAAGCCCTTGCTCAGCGATGAAGTCTATCGCGCGTTCGATCAGTCGATTGGCGCGCGCGAGAGCGCGAAGGAGACCATGAGTTTCACCTTTGTCGGCTTCAAGGACACCCGGATCACGCAGGCCTCGCTCACCAATCGCGTGGCGGAGGTCACCGTGGCATTCGGCGCGCAGTTCATCTCCGCGACCACCAGCGAAACCGGCGCCTTGGTCGAAGGCGATCCCAAGACCGTTCGCGAAGTGACGGATGTGTGGACCTTCAGCCGCGATACACGGTCGAGGGATCCCAACTGGATACTGGTCGCGACCTCGGGCGAACTTCCGTAAGGCATGACGCGGCCGCGGTTTCTCGCGACAATCTTCCTTTTTCTTGTCGTTCCCATCGCCGCCGCGTTTGTGTGGTGGTGGACCAAGCCACCTGCGGCCGGGCCTCTCACGCTGACACCGGCGCACTTTTCCGATCTTCCAGATTGGGCGAGCAGCGATCCGCGAACGGCGCTGGAGGCGTTTCGCCGCTCGTGCTGGCAGATGGAAACAAAGCCGCCGGGCGCATCGCTCGGCGGCTATGCCGGTCATGTCTCGGACTGGTTGGATGTGTGCCGGCGCATACCCGTGCATCCCGAAGACGCAGGACAGATACGCGAGTTTTTTGAAGAGAATTTTCTGCCTTTTGCGGTCGGCGCGGGGGCAACGAAAGACGGGCTTTTCACCGGCTACTACGAGCCGCAATTGCACGCGAGCCGCACGCGACACGACCGCTATCAGATGCCCGTGTATGGATTGCCGGACGATCTGGTGAGCGTCGATCTCGGCCAGTTCCGTGACGCTTTGAAAGGCGAACGCATCGCGGGGCGCGTAGAGGGAAACAAACTTGTGCCTTATGCGGCACGCGCCGAGATCGATGCCGAAGGATTGAAATCGTCGCAAACCCTCTTCTATGGCGACGATCCGGTCGCGGTATTTTTCCTGCACATCCAGGGATCGGGACGTGTGGTGTTCGATGACGGTTCGGCCGCGCGCGCCGCTTATGCCGGACAGAACGGCCAGCCCTATACCGCCATCGGAAAGACCCTGATCCGGATGGGCGCACTGAAACGCGAAAACGTATCGATGCAGTCCATTCGCGCCTGGCTGCTCACGCATCCCTCACAGGCGCGCGCGGTGATGGAAAGCGATGCCTCCTACATCTTCTTCAAGGAGACGCCGCTCGGCGATCCGGCGCTCGGAAGCCTGGGAACGGAAGCCGTGCCTTTAACACCGAAGGCGAGCATCGCCGTCGATGCGAAAATACATCCGCTCGGCATACCGTTCTACATCGCGACGACGACGCCGGATGGAAAGCCGCTGAACGGATTGTACGTGGCGCAGGATACCGGCGGCGCCATCAGAGGCACCGTGCGCGCCGATATCTTTTTCGGTTTCGGACATGACGCGGAATCGCTCGCAGGCGAAATGAAGCAGACCGGCAGACTGTATGTGTTGCTGCCCAAAGCGCTTGCGGCCCGCGTGGCGAAGCGATGAAACGCAAAACAACCGACGAAGAACGCGCGCTGTTCGCGGAAGCGTTCAAGGAAGCACGGCCGATAAAACCCGGTGTGAAGACAACCCGAAAGAAGCCCGTCAAGATCGATTCGGATGCGCCCAAGAAATTCACCGGCGGTCTTGACGGCAACACGCAGGATCGCCTGCGCAAGGGCGCGCTGGAACCAGATCGCCGCATCGACCTGCATGGCCTGACCGAAGCCGCCGCCCATCGTACCCTGTTGAGTTTCCTGCGCGGTGCGCATCGGGGCGGCGCGCGGCTGGTGCTGGTGATCACCGGCAAGGGCGCACGCGCGGCGGATCCCCATGCGCCGTTCGACATGGAACTGGAGATGCGGGCGCGCGGCGTTCTGAAATCGATGGTGCCGCGCTGGTTCCGCGAGCCGGATTTCGCGGCGCTTATCGCCGATCATCGCAGTGCCCATATCCGCCATGGCGGCAGCGGCGCGCTGTATGTGTACTTGAAGAAAAAACGCTAGACGGCTTTTGCGGGAGCGCTGTGCATCTCGCCCTGCACAATATTTGAGCAAGTTCCGCCGCGTTCGTTCTTTTGTGTCGCACAGATTCTTCGTTGCAACGCCGCGCTTCCATACGCCTAATACGGGCAACGGCTTTGGCCGACAACAAAGGAGGAATCAAAGATGCATACCAAACTGCTTCGCTGCGCATTGCTGGGTTCGGCGCTTGCGATAGTCGCTCTGCCTGCCCTCGGCGCGGACGCATCGCGTGAGGCGATGAAGCGCACGCTGGCGCTCAACGGCAAACATGCTCTCGACAAACAGGCAAAGGGCGTCAAGGGCTCGGGCCTGGGCAGCGCCGCCGCGACCTACACCGATCTGCACGACTTTGCGGGCGCGGATGGTGAAAGTCCCAGCGCGAATGTCACGGTCGACAAGACCGGCAACGTGTACGGCACGACCGATTTCGGAGGCGTGAACGGCGAAGGCGTCGTCTTTCAAATGGCGCAGGATGGAACAGAAACGGTGCTCTACTCCTTCACCGGTGGAAATGACGGCGGCGCTCCCGACGGCGGCGTGCTCGTCAAGCCGAAAGGCACGATCTACGGCACGACAGGCAGCGGCGGTTCATCCGGCAACGGCACGATTTTCCAGCTGTCGACGAAGGGAAAGCTCAAGGTTTTGCATGCCTTCGGTGGCAATGACGGCTCGTTCATTCGCGGAAACCTGGTAGCCGACAAGCAGGGCAACATCTACGGCACCGCACTGTTCGGCGGCGTGAACGACGATGGCACGGTGTACAAATACGGTTCCGACGGCACGTTCAGTGTCGTGCATGCTTTCAACGGAGATGATGGCGAATTTCCCGAGCACGGCCTTGCCATCGACAAGGACGGAAACCTTTATGGCGTGACGGCGTTCGGCGGCACGGACGACAACGGTACTGTGTTC
>CAZCJI010000223.1:0-5641 GCA_964498625.1 uncultured Rhizobium sp. | reverse complement strand
GAGCAGCTCAACGATTGCGGCACGATGCGCTGGCGCACCAACAACCGCTTCGCAGCGCCCATGGTCGTGCGCATGCCGATCGGTTTCTTCAAATGCGGCGATCCGTGGCACAGCCAGACGAACGAGGTTCAGTTCGTGCATTCGCCGGGCTGGAAGGTCGCGGTGCCCTCGAATGCCGAAGACGCTGTCGGCCTGTTGCGCGCGAGCCTGCGCGGCAACGACCCGGTGATCTTCTTCGAGCATCGCGCGATGCTAGACGCGACCTCGGCGCGGCGGCCCTATCCCGGCGACGATTTCGTTCTGCCGTTCGGAAGAGCGCGCATCGTGCGCGAGGGCAGCGATCTCACCATCGTCACCTGGGGCGCGATGGTCGAGCGCGCCGAGCAGGCGGCGGAGGACGCCTCCGTCGAGATCATCGATCTGCGCACGCTGATGCCATGGGATCGCGCGGCGGTTCTCTCTTCCGTCAAGCGCACACGGCGCTGTCTGATCGTGCATGAGGATCTGATGAGCGCGGGTTTCGGCGCGGAGATCGCCGCCGTCGTGGCACAGGAGTGCTTCCTCGATCTCGACGCGCCGGTGTCGCGCCTTGCGATGCCGGATATTCCGAGCCCGCACAATCCCGCGCTGATGGAATGGGCGCTGCCGTCGGTCGATGGCATCCGCGCCAAGATCAACGAACTCATCGGATTCTAATGAGCGACATCATCGTCCCCACCGAACAGGAAGGCACCAAGGCCGTCGTAAAGACCTGGCTGAAAAAGATCGGCGATGTCGTGCGCATTGACGATCCGGTAGTGGAGCTTGAAACGGACAAGGTCGCCGTCGAGATCGCGGCGACATCGGCGGGCACGCTCTCAGAAATCCTGATCGAGGAAGGTGCCGAAGTCGAACCCGGCACCGTGCTTGGCCGTGTGTCCGTTGCTGGCGCCACGACATCTGCGGAGAAAACGGCAACGCAGAGTGCTGGTGTTGCCGCACCAAAGGCTGCAACGCCGAGCGCAAAACCTGTGAGCGATGTCGCGTCGTTGCCGCCGGGCATCCGCAAGATGCTCAACGACAACAATCTCGATGCGCGTGACGTGCCGGTGGGCGGCGCGCGGCTGACGCGCGAGGATATCCAGGCCGAACTGGACCGTCGCGCCAAAGCGCCTGTCGCCGGCGTCGCGCGCGTGCCCCACGACACGATGCGCAAGCGCATCGCGGAGCATCTGACTCATTCCGTGACCGTCGCGCCGCATGTGACCGCGGTGTTCGAAGCCGATTTCAGCGCCATCGCCGCGCACCGTGCCGCGAACAAGGTTGGCTTTGCGCGCGAGGGTGCGAACCTGACCTACACACCGTATTTTGTGATGGCGTCGGTCGCCGCGATGAAGGCGGCACCAGCGGTCAACGGCCGCTGGTACGACGACCGCATCGACATCTATGACGACGTGAACATCGGCATAGGCACCGCGCTGGGCGAGAAAGGCCTGATCGTGCCGGTGATCCACCGCGCACAGACGTTGTCATTGCTTGAGATCGCAAAAGCGCTGACCGATGTCACGGAGCGCGCGCGTAACGGCAAACTCGCGCAGGACGATGTGCGTGGCGGCACGTTCTCGATCTCCAACCATGGCGTGTCGGGCTCGCTGGTTGCTGCGCCGATCATTATCAACCAGCCGCAATCGGCGATCCTCGGCGTCGGCAAGCTCGAGAGCCGCGCTGTGGTGCGCGACGACGAAATCGTCATCCGACCGATGGCCTATGTGACGCTCACCATCGATCACCGTGTGATCGACGCTTTTCAGACCAATGCCTGGCTGACGAAATTCGTTGAGACTTTGGAAAATTGGTCTAGCGGAGCCTGAGCGGCATCGCTGTGAAGCCGCGGAACTCAGAAGGTGACGTGGAAGAAGCAAAGAGAATCTGACTCTGCTCAACTCTTCAGGGAGTGCGCAGATATCCGTGCCAGACATTGTTGCTATCGACGAACCACCCTACTACAGCTCCGCTACTATTGATCCTCCACACCATCGTATATGTAGAGTTTGGCGGATCGAATGTAGCAATTTTGCCGTCCGCGGACCGAAAGAATCCGTGCGGTACAAACTGACTATCGGTGAAGGTACCAGCTATCTGTCCGTTAGCATTGATCACTTGGGGTGCGGGAGAAGTATCGCCGCTGGCTGCGTCGAATGGCGTGTAAGTGCCCTGAGCGTCGCGAACATATCCATGCGCGATATCGCTGCTATCAAAATAATATCCTATCACTTCTCCATCGTCATTAATGTCTTCGGCGCTAGTGGTATGGCCTCCAATCACTTGAAAGCTCGAAATGGCACCATCCGATGCGCGCGTGAAGCCATAAGACTGATCATTCGCAATATAATCTCCAGCAATTGTGCCTGAAGAATTGATACCGTTTACATACACAGAGTTTGATCTACCTGGATCAAACGAAACGATGTCACCCTTCGCGTCGCGAAAAAATCCGTGCCATACCCGCTTCCTGTTGAGAAAGTAGCCGCCTATCACACCTCTATCCGTAAGCGCCCAGGGATTTGTTTGAACGGACCCTTTCGGATTAAAGATTTTGAACTTTCCATTTGGGCTGCGAAGAAATCCATGATTGAACCCATCGTAGAACGAGTTGCCGCTAATTTCTCCTTTGCTGTTTATGGCAATGCCCTGGGTCTCCAACGAACCGGGTAGATCAAAAGTCGTAAACGTCCCGTCAGGCGAACGGACAAATCCATGCCCAGCGGTCTCATCGATTGAGTAAGTTCCGGTAACTGAACCGGCGTCGTTGATACCAAAAACGCTTGTTGAAATTGATCCCGGCGGATCAATGACCGTGATCTTTGAAGCGGCAGCCGCGCAGTTCAGAGTAAGAAGCATTACTGCGAGACAACTTGCTCCGCCCCTCAAGGCGCTGCTTAAGCTGATCATGGGGATGTCTGATTGTTTTGACAACTTCTACCCCGCTTGAAAATCTGCTGGCATTGATTGAGCACCTAACACGTCACACGTTTAAATGGAAGTCGTCAATGAAATCCGGCGGCAGATTCCGCAGGTTTAAACTCTCCGCCAGTTCGCGCGTCATCTCAGAGTTTCATCCAGTCCCAGACCGCAGACGGATTCTCGACCATGACATTGTGGCCGCCGGGCAGGTCGCGCGCATTCGGATCATAGATCGCAAGCTGTTCGCACGAGACCATGGGATCGGTTACACCACGTGCGAGATGGATCGGCGCGCGGGCTGCGGAAAGCAGGGCCTCCATCGGAGGTGCGCCGATGGAGGCCGTCGCGGGATCGTAGGCGAGACGCCAGCCTTCGGCGGTTTGGACGACGCCCGCGCTTGCATCCTCAGACTCCGGGGCGACGTGGCCGTGCAAACCAGAAACCTTCAGATAGCGCGCAACTGCTTCTTCCTTTGTGGGAAAGAACTTCACCGCCATCGTCGCCATCTTGCGCATGCCGGCGCGTTCTTCATCGTTCCACGAGACCTTGATACCGACGCCGAACACTTGTTTCGGCGTGAAGCCGTGTGCGCCTGATGCAAGCCTGAGCGCCACCGCACCCCCCATAGAATCACCAAGCACGACGATCTCGTTCGACGGCGCGTGCGCGTTGACGAGTTCGCCGATGTCATCCGCGTGGGCCGCGAGGCTGTAGTCGCTGGCATGAGGCGAGGCGCCATGGCCGCGCAGGTCGGGCGCGACCCAGCGGCCCTGCCAGCGGTTCTGCGCCAGCATCTTCTTCCACACATGCCGCGTTGCGCCGAGGCCGTGGAGCAGCACCAGCAACCGCTCGCCTTCGCCGCCGTGATCGGTAGCGAGTGTCATGGCTTGTCCTTGCGATGATCGAACACGCGTTTCGCCTTGCCCTCGGAGCGCGGCAGCGAACCCGGTGCGGCGATGGCGATATCCGCGGTCAGCCCATATTTCGATTTCATGCGGGTCGAAAGCTGTGCGCGTGCCGCGCCGTGCGACGCCGCGTCATCGGATGCGGCTTCGCAGGTTACGAGCAACACATCCATTGTACCGTCGCGGCGGACGTCGATGCGGTAATGCGCGGTGAGGCCGGGTTCGGAGACTATCAACTCCTCGATCTGGCGCGGGAAGATGTTCACGCCGCGGATAATCAGCATGTCGTCGCTGCGGCCCATGATGCGGTCCATGCGCCGCATCGGAACGCCGCCCACCGGCGCGCTCAGCCGCGACAGATCGCCGGTGCGGTAACGGATGATGGGCAGGGCTTCCTTCGACAGCGAGGTGAAGACGAGTTCGCCCTCCTCGCCATCGGGTAACGGTGCGCCGGTCTCGGGATCTATGATCTCGGGATAAAACGCGTCCTCCCACACGGTCAGCGCGCCGCGCGCATCGGCGCGTTCCTGTGCGACGCCAGGACCGAGGACTTCGGACAATCCATAAATATCGAGCGCCACGATGCCGAAGCGGCGTTCGATCTCGCCGCGCATCTCCTCGCTCCATGGTTCGGCGCCGTGAATGCCGATCTCCAGCGATGTCTCGCGCGGATCGATGCCGGCGCGTTCCAGGGCTTCGGCCAGCGCCAGCATATAAGACGGCGTGGAACAGATGATGCGCGGTTTCAGATCGCGGATAAGCTGGACCTGGCGTTCTGTTTGTCCGCCGCTCGCGGGCACGACGGTGCAGCCGAGTTTCTCGGCACCGCCGTGCAGGCCAAGCCCGCCGGTGAACAGGCCATAGCCATAAGCGTTGTGCAGCAGATCGCCTTGCTTTCCACTGGCGGCCAGAATGCAACGCGCGACCAGCATGTTCCAGAGATCGATGTCGGCGCGCGTGTAGCCGACGATGGTCGGCGTGCCGCTAGTGCCCGACGAGGCATGCAGCCGCACGCACTGTTCGCGCGGCACGGCGAACATGCCGAACGGATAGGTCTCGCGAAAATCGCTCTTCAGCGTGAATGGAAAGCGCGCGAGATCGGCGAGCGAACGCACATCGTCGGGCGTCACCCCCGCCGCGTCACACTTCGCGCGATAGTGCGGCACGTTGTTGTAGGTATGCGCGATCGACCATTTCAGCCGCCGGAGCTGTTCGGCTTCCAGCTCGGCGCGCGAGGTGAAAGCGGGCAGCATCTAAAGCCTGCACTCGTTTAGAAAAACAATGTCATGGCCCGCGAATGCGGGCCACCCAGATGACCCGAACTGCGCTCCGGCAGAACTCTTTTCATTTTCCGCACCTCCGCGTCTCCGCGTGCACACCTTTTTCTCACGCGGAGCCGCGGAGAACACGGAGGAACAGCAATGTGCAGAACCCAACTGGGTGGCCCGCATTCGCGGGCCATGACAAGTTATGATTGGAATTTCTGCTAGCAACTGAGTTCTCGTTCTAAACTGCATTCATCGTCAGTAGTTCATACGTCGCGCAAAGCTCGTTGTTCTGGTTGGTGATAACGACCTGCCAGCGCACCTCGCCATAGGTCTCGTTGCGCTGTGACTTCGACTTTGCCGTGAGCTGCACGGTGATCGTGTCGCCTGGTTTCACGGGCTTGGTGAATCGCAGATTGTCGAGGCCGTAGTTTGCGAGCACCGGCCCGGGTGCGGGATCGACGAACAGACCCGCCGCGAACGACAGCAGCAGATAGCCATGCGCCACGCGCCCGCCGAACAGCGGAT
>CAZCJI010000222.1:0-5658 GCA_964498625.1 uncultured Rhizobium sp. | reverse complement strand
ACGTGCTTCCTTGGGGCTGAGCCGGAGATCCTCCGACGCCATGCGGATATTGGCCTGTTTCGTAAGCACCAGGCCGCCGGCACCAAGTGCGGCGGATGAATCGTCGGCGAGCGCCGGTGTTGCTGCCATGGCCAACGCAGCAAGCGCGTGAAAAACTTTCATGGAAATGCCTCCCCCAAACGCTGGGAGGATAGCACATTCGCAGGCCGCCTAGTCTGCCCGCGAGGCGAAGAAAGCCACGATCAGGCCGAAGATCATCATCGCCGCCATGTTCTCCGCAAACGGGACGAGGGAGAATTTCGCGACGCGATGCCAGGCCGAGAGGGGCACCACGACATAGGTCATCACGAAATAGACAGGGATTCCGTAGAGAACGCCGCACACCCACCATCGCCGTGTGAGAACAGGTAACCGCGTGCCGGCTGCGACGTAGATCGCGGCGATCACGATCGACATCGCCCATTGCAGAACGACGCCGAGTGCGGCGGTTGACAACCCGCCGCCGAGCGCGGCTTTGCCGAGCAACCCACCGGCGATGAACTGCGCGATGGTTACGGGGCTCAGACCGCTGATCAGCGACGCCGCGCCGATGTCGATCGTACCGGCGACAAACCCGCCGAGAAGAATGGCCTGCATCTTGGACAAGATCATGCACCCCTTGAGCAGGATGAGCCTACCCGCCGACTGCAAAGCGCGCCGTCAACTCCGTGTGAACTGTCGCTTGCTCACGAGTATTTGCGGGGCTCCCACCACGGGAAATAAGGCGGCATTCCCGTCGAGACCTGTTGCGGGAACTTCGCCGGACGCTTTTCGAGGAAAGATGACACGCCTTCGCGCACATCGGCCGATGCACCGCGGGCGTAGATACCTCTGGAGTCGACCTTGTGCGCTTCCATCGGGTGATCCATGCCGAGACCGCGCCACATCATCTGCCGGATCAGCGCGATGGAGACGGGTGCGGTGTTGTCGATGATCTCGCGCGCCAAAGCACGCGCGCGCGTCATCAGTTCGGCCGGTTCGGCGATCTCGCTGATCAGACCGCCTCTCAGCGCTTCGTCGGGCCCGAACACGCGCCCCGAATAGCACCATTCCAGCGCCTGGCTGATGCCGACGAGACGCGGCAGAAACCAGCTCGATGCCGCTTCGGGTACAATGCCGCGCCGCGCGAACACAAAGCCGAACTTCGCGTCCCTGCTCGCAATGCGGATGTCCATGGCGAGCTGCATCGTCGTTCCGATGCCGACCGACGGGCCGTTGATCGCCGCGATGACGGGCTTCAGGCATTCGAAGATCGCGAGCGTCACGCGGCCGCCGCCGTCGCGCACGCGTTCGTCGCTCCAGTTCACGCTGTCGACGGGACCGGCGTCGCGTTCCTTGCGTTCCGGGTTGGTCGTGGCATCGAACGTGCGCGCGCCGCCGGACAGATCGGCGCCGGCGCAGAAAGCACGCCCCGCGCCGGTCACGATCACCGCACCGACCTCGTCGTCGCTGTTCACTTTCGTGAACACGTCGATCATTTCGTTCATCATCTTGGCGGTGAAAGCGTTGAGTTTTTCCGGACGGTTCAGGGTCAGCGTCAGAATGCCTTGATCGATCTGCGTGGCGATTTGTTCGTAGGGGCCGTAAGTCATCAATATTTCTCCGAATGAATTCTGGGCAAGCGCGCAGCCTCGCCCGCGCAAACGGGCGGACCATCGCGCAGGACGGTCGAACTATTCCGCAGCCTGAGGCTGCTGCGCTGCAAGCTTGGTGTCGATTTCGACGATCCCGCGGCGCAGCTCCTTGAGCGACTCCGTGATATCGACCTGCTGCTGCTCCAGCGTCGCGATGCGTTCGGTGAATTTTTTGCGCGTGTGCACCAGTTGGGCCACACCGCCGTCATGCACTTCGTAGAGATCGAGAATGCCGCGGATTTCGGCGAGCGAAAAACCGACGCGGCGTCCGCGCAGGATGAGAATGATGCGGGCGCGATCGCGCTGCGAATAGATGCGCGTCTGTCCCCGGCGCTCCGGCGCGATCAGGCCTTCATCCTCGTAGAACCGGAGCGTGCGCGCGGTGACGCTGAATTCCTTGGTGAGCTGGCGAATGGTGTAGGTGCGATGGGTGGTGGTCATTTTCTTCCCTTTCGCGGCGCGGAGGTCTCGCTGCCCCGCTCTCCGCCCTTATGACAATTTCTCAGTTCTGAATTATTGTGTTCCGCTTACGTCAACGTCAAGTGCGAAAAAAGCAAAGGCCAGCAAGGCCTTATGCCTCGCCAGCCTTCCCGCTATACGAAAATGCTACTCTGCTGCGGCGCGGACCGCGTGGCTTTCCTTGTCGAGATTTTCGCCAGCGAAATCCCAGTTCAGCAATTTGGTGAGGACGGCTTCCAGGTATTTCGGGCGTTCGTTCTGATAGTCGAGATAGTAGGCGTGCTCCCACACATCGATGGTGAGCAGACAGTTGAACCCGTTCGCCATCGGGGTTTCGGCGTTCGATGTTTTTTCGATCGCGAGTTTGCCGTCGCGCGACACAAGCCACGCCCAACCGGAGCCGAACTGCTCCTTACCGGCATCCGCCAGCTTCTTGATCAGCGTATCGACATCCCCGAAGTCCCGGTTGATCGCTTTTTCCAGCTTGCCGCCTAGCATGGTCGCTTTCGGCGAAAGACTGCGCCAGTAGAAATCGTGGTTCCAGACCTGGGCGGCGTTGTTGAAGATTTTCTTTTCGTCGCCGTCTTTCGCGCCATGGGTCGCGCGCACGACATCTTCCAGCTTCATATCGGCATATTTCGTCCCATCGACGAGCTTGTTCAAAGTCTCGACATAGGTCTTGTGGTGCTTGTTGTAATGAAAGCCGAGGGTCTTTTCGCTGATCGCGGGATCGAGCGCATTCTCATCGTAAGGAAGGGGATTGAGCTTAAAGGGTCCGGCCATGATCTGGCTCCTCGCAGGAGTTCTCAATGCGAAAAGCCCAGGCCGAGCGCTTGGTTCCGAAATTACTTGTATCGATATGAAAGATTGAGAGATTTCGTGAAGTTCCTTTTCCGCTTTGTCATTCGACTTTCAAATCCCGATGCGAGAAAAAGGTCGCGCCCGGGGGCATAGACGCGAACACGGAGCACGCTATGCCGAACTATGAAATCAACTACCTCCATCACGACGGCACGCTCGCCTGCAAGTTCGAGGCGCAGTGCGAGGATGACACCCACGCCAAGGTTCTGGCGCACGCGATGAAAGACCACGCGCATAGGGGCATGGAGGTCTGGAACGGAACGTCGCTGGTCTATCAGCGGCCGGAGCTGGTGCGCTGAAATCTATTTGGTTTCAGCGCTTTCGAAATGTCCCGCGCACTGTGGATGATACGCAAGATTTCCACGCGGTCACGGCGAAGGCGGAATACGATGAGATAACGATCATGGACAGCAGCGCGCAGACCTCGGCCAAGGTCGGGACGGCTTTGCGCTGCTCGCGGCATATCACCCAGAGCCAACGCTCTCGCTCGCAATTCCAACGCGAAGCTTACCGCGCGGCCCGGATTGTCAGCGGCAATATAATCTGTGATCTCCTCAAGGTCGGCCTCTGCCTCATCCGTTATATCAACCTGCATCACCGGCGCCGCGATGCTTGGCGGGTTTTCGTTTTTGCCATCGCGCCATATTTCGCAATCAGGCGGTCAAATACCTCGTCCGCCGGCTTTACTCTGCCGCGGTTGGCCGAAGCTATGCCTTCCGCAACCAGCTTTTTTATAGTTTTCGTGTCCGAAGGGTCGACCGTTATTCGCCTGAAGCGCCACAGGCGCACTGCGTCCCGGATCACTTCGCTCGTGGTCGCGTAGTCGCCGCTATCCACGGCGTCTTTGATCGAACGAACCATATCGCTCGACAATGCGATGCTCAGCTTTTCGACGTTGGCCATGCGCTATCTCCCAGCAACGAGGGATTGGTAGCATAATTTCCTACTTTTTGCTACCAGTCATATCAACTTTTCCCGTGCCGCCCAGTCGAGGCCCTTGGCAAGCGCACGCTCGAAACGGGCGAACATCTCGTCGATCTCGGCCTCGTCGATCACCAGCGGCGGACAGAACGCGAGACGGTCGCTCAGCATGGGCCGCGTGATCAGGCCTTCTTCCAGCGCGAAATTGTTGATCGTCGCGCCCACCTGCTTTGCTGGATCGAAATTCTGCTTCGTTTTCTTGTCCGCGACCAACTCGACGCCGCCGATCAGGCCGACACCGTCCGCCTCGCCGACCAGCGGATGATCGTTCAACGCACGCAGCTTCTTGAGGAAATGCGGCGAGACCTCGCGCACATGACCGACAATGTCGCGCTCCTGATAGAGTTCGAGCGTGCGCAGCGCGACGGCAGCGGCGACGGGATGACCGGTGTAGGTGAAGCCGTGGCCGAAAGTGCCGATACTGCCGCTTTCCTGTTCGACAATATCGGTCAATTCCGGCGACAGCATGATCGCCGAGATCGGCAGATAGGCGCTGGAAAGCTGTTTCGCCATCGTCATGCTGTCGGGCTCGAAGCCATAGGTCGAGCAGCCGAACCATTCACCGGTGCGTCCGAAGCCGGTGATGACCTCGTCGTCGATCAGCGGGATATCGTATTTGGAGAGCACGCGCGTGATCGCGTCGAAATAGCCCTGCGGCGGCAGGATCACGCCCCCGGCGCCCATCACGGGCTCGGCGATCATCGCGCCGATCGTGTCGGGGCCCTCGCGCTGGATCAGCGCGTCGAGGTTCGCCGCCATGCGCGCCGAAAACTGCGCCTCGCTCTCGCCGGCTTCGGCATTGCGATAATAATGCGGGCAGTCCGCGAATTTCACGAAGTCGAACGGCAGATCGAAGCTCTTGTGGTTGTTCGGAAGGCCCGTGAGGCTCGCCGCCACCAGCGTCACACCGTGATAGGCCTTGTTGCGCGAGATGATTTTTTTCTTTTGCGTCTTGCCGCGCGCGTTCGCGGCGTACCACATGATCTTGATCTGCGTGTCGTTCGCTTCCGACCCCGAATTGGCGAAGAACACCTTGCCGGCCGGAAACGGCGAAATCTCTTTCAGCTTCTCGGCCAGCGCGATCGCGGGCTCATGGCTGCGGCCGCCGAAGATGTGCGCGAACGCCATCTTGCGCATCTGCGCGGCGGCGACATCGGCGAGTTCGTCCACGCCCCAGCCGAGCGCGGTGCACCACAGCCCGGCCATTGCCTCGATGTAGTCCTTGCCCTGTTCGTCGTAGACGCGGATGCCCTTGGCGTGATCCAGGATCATCGGTCCGGTGTCGCGATGCTTCATCAGGTTGGTGTAGGGGTGCAGAACGCTCTGCACATCGCGCATCTGGGAATTGGAAAGAGGCATGGGGCACCGCCGGAAAGAAACTGGAAAACCGGTACCAGACTATCAGAGCGGAAGCGACCCGGCCTGCGGCTCTTTGCTCAAAATCTTGAGAGCGGCATAGATCGCGCAGCCGACCGCAAGCCATGAAAGCCCCGCGATCTTTGCGTTCATCTCCGCGTTCCAGAGCACGTAGGCAACAATCGTAAAGCCCACCACCGGCGAGAGCAGATAACGCAGCCAGTCGCGGCTCTTCTGCTGCACGATGAAATGCATCACGACCGAAACATGCAGCAGCAGGAAGCCGAACAGGAAGGAAAAGAACAGGGGAAACGAGGCCCAGAAATTG
>CAZCJI010000221.1:0-5661 GCA_964498625.1 uncultured Rhizobium sp. | reverse complement strand
GGATCGCGCGGCGATCCGTATCGAGCGCCTTACCGAAAAGGGCAACGGTCCCCTGCTGCTCACGGATAAGGCCGAGGACAAGCCGCAAGGTGGTGGTCTTGCCTGCGCCATTGGGGCCCAGGAACCCGTAAATGCTTCCCTCAGGCACTTTCAGGCTGACATCATTCAAAATCCTCCCCCCGCCCGGATAAGCGTGGACGAGGCCGGATGTCTCGACGCAGTACATGTGACTCTCTGAGAAAGTTGTTATAAGGCTTAAATACTTTGTCTAGAAATTTAAGTCAAACTTAAATAGGAGGAACCGTGTCCGCCACCGACATCCGCACCCGCAGCGCCGGGTTGTGCAACGTGTTGAGTGTCCTGTTCGTCGCGCTCGCGGTGCTGACGGTACTCGAGCATTTCAGTGTCCCCCTCATCGACCTCTGGCGTCACGGCGACTGGCCTCACACGATGAACACCTTAAGCGTTCAGGCGATCGGCATGCTGCCGGATATCTTTTACCTCGCGGCCCTTTGGGGCATCCGGACCGCACTGGCAGGTTTCGCGCGGGGCGACTTTTTCGCGCCGACAATTGCGGCAATGCTGAACCGCGTCGGCATTTGGCTGGCCGCTGGCGCGGTGGCGAGCTTGTTTGTGGCGCCGCTCATCATGCGGATGCTCGGCAACGGGCCGGGCTATTGGATTGCCTTCGATGTCTCAGGCATCGTGCTGGGTGCGGTCGGTCTCTCGCTCACAGTAGTGAGCCGCGTGCTCACGCGCGCTGGCGCCCTGCAAACCGAACTCGACGAGATGTTCTGATGCCCGTCCGGATCACGCTCGACGAAGTGCTCGCAAAACGTCAGATGAAGGCCAAACAGGTTGCAGCCCTGATCGGCGTCAGCGAGACACACCTTTCCCTGTTCCGGACCGGCAAGGTCCGCGGCGTCAGATTTTTCACTTTGGCGAAGCTCTGCGCCGTACTCGATTGCCTGCCCGGCGATCTCATCACCTATACCTACGACACTACCGATCTCAAGGCGAAAGACGACGAGCATGATTGACGCCGGCGCACGCGAAGCCCTGCTGTACGAATGCCTTCGCGCGCTCGGCATCGCCTGGACGCACTATGCCCACGTGCCGGTGTTCACGGTCGAAGAAGCCTTGCAGGTCAATCTCAGCCAGCCGGGTGGGCACACCAAGAACCTGTTCCTGAAAGACAAGAAGGGCGGGCTGTGGCTCGTGGTGCTGCGTGACGATTTCAAGCTCGATCTCAACGCGTTGTCGAAACAGATCGGCGCACCGCGGTTTTCGTTCGGCTCCGGCGAACTTCTGATCGAAACGCTCGGCGTGCCGCCGGGTTCGGTGACGCCATTCTCACTCATCAATGATAAGGACCATAAGGTCCGCGTCGTGCTCGATGCCGAGATGCTGAAGCAGGAGCCGCTCAACTATCACCCGCTCCGCAACGACCGGACGATCGCCATAAGCAAGGACGACTTGCTCAAGTTCATCGCGTCCTGCGACCACACGCCGATGATCGAGACTCTGCCGGAGGTAAAGTCGTGATGCCGGTGCAGTCTCTCGGTCCGCGCCTACTGACCGGGCGCTTCATTGCGCTCGAACCGCTGGAAGAGCGTCATCATACAGATCTGCTGAAGGCAGCTGCGGATCCAGAGACCTGGACCTACATCCCCGTCGATCCCAAGGATGGCTTTACCAAACGCCTGCCATGGATGGTCAAGGAAAACGCCGAAGGCCGGTTCCTCACCTTTGTCGTGCGGCGGCTGAACGACAACGCGGTCGTCGGTTCGACCACCTATCTCAACATCGCGCCCGCTGACGCGAAGGTGGAGATCGGCTTCACCTGGTACGCCGCCGACGCGCGCGGCGGGCCGGTCAATCCGGAAGCGAAATGCCTGCTGCTGAAAAACGCGTTCGAGGCCCGCTACAATCGTGTCGAGTTCAAGACCGATGCGAAGAATGCCCGCTCGCGCGCGGCGCTCCTCAAGCTCGGCGCCAGGGAGGAAGGCATCCTGCGCGGTCATATGTGGATGCCGCAGGGCTATTTCCGCGATTCGGTCTATTTCTCCATTCTCGCCGCCGAGTGGCCCATGGTCCGTGCCGCGCTGGAGAAGCGCCTGGCCGCCTACGCCTGAGCGGTTCGGGCGTTATATTAAGGCAACGGAACACGGGCCTTTTCTTTCGGGCCATCCATGCCCATGTTCCGGCCAGAGAACAAAGAGAGTCTTCCCATGGCATTGATCGGTCCCAGCGGACGCCCCATCGCATCGCCCAAGCCGGCCGGCGACGGCCCGGCGGCGAGCGGCGCATCCGGCCCGTACATTAAAGACAGCTCGCTTGAGACCTTCGCGGCGGATGTTCTGGAAGCGAGCCGCGACGTGCCGGTGATCGTCGATTTCTGGGCGCCGTGGTGCGGGCCGTGCAAGACGCTCGGCCCTCAGCTCGAGAAAGCCGTCAACGACGCGGGCGGCGCCGTGAAGATGGTGAAGGTCAACATCGACGAAAATCCCGAGATCGCGCAACAGCTGCGCATCCAGTCGATCCCGACCGTGTATGCGTTCAAGAACGGCCAGCCGGTCGATGGCTTCATGGGTGCGATCCCGGAAAGCCAGATCCGCACATTCGTGCAGCAGCTGGCGGGCGGTCATGGCGGTCAGGATCATGCCGAAGAGGTGCTCGCGGCCGCCGAGGAAGCGTTCAACGCCGGCGATGTCACCATGGCCGCGCAAGCCTATGCGCATGTGTTGCAGGATGAACCCGGTCATCCCAAAGCCGTGGCGGGTCTGGCGCGCTGTTATCTCAAGAGTGGCGATGTCGAGCGTGCGAAGACGACGCTGCAACTCGTCCGGCCGGACGGCGCCGCCGATGAAGCGATCCGTGCCGTCGAAGCCGAGTTGAAACTGCGTGAGCAGGCAGCCGCCAAAGCCGGCGAGACCGATGCGCTGCGCGCGAAGCTCGAAGCCGATCCGAAAGACCATCAGGCGCGCTACGATCTCGCGATGGCGCTGGATGGCGCGGGTGATCGCGACGGCGCGATCGAACAGTTGCTCGAACTCGTGCGCCGCGACCGCAAATGGAACGAGGAAGCCGCGCGCAAGCAGCTGGTCACGCTGTTCGAGGCGATGGGCCCGACAGACCAGCGCACGCTCGACGCGCGCCGCAAACTCTCTTCGATCCTGTTCTCATAGAGAGCCGCGATGAGCCGCTATCACAACATCGACGATCTGCCGGCAACGCTCCCGGTTTTTCCGCTGAGCGGTGTGCTGTTGTTGCCGCGCGGCCAATTGCCATTGAATGTGTTCGAGCCGCGCTATCTAGCGATGACCGACGCGGCGCTTTCGGGCGACCGGCTGATCGGCATGATCCAGCCCGTGGAGCGCGAAGACATCGCCCTCAAGCCGCCGCTGTCCGCGGTGGGGTGCGCGGGGCGGATCGTGGCCTATCGCGAGACCGATGACGGGCGCTATCTCGTGACGCTCTCCGGCATCTGCCGCTTCGCCGTCGCCGAAGAGATGGCCGTGACGACCGCGTACCGCCAGGTGCGGCCCAACTTCGCGCCCTATGCCGGCGATCTTGTGGAGTCGGAAGAAGCGGACTTCCCGCGCGATCGGCTGTTTGGCGCGCTGAAGGCCTATCTCTCACAGCGCGACCTGAAGGCCGACTGGCAAAGCGTCATCAACGCGCCCGGCGAAGCGCTGGTGAATGCACTGTCGATGCTTTGCCCATTCGAGCCCGCCGAAAAGCAGGCGCTGCTCGAAGCGGGAAGATGGGAAGAGCGGGTCGCCGTTCTGACCGCGCTTCTGGAAATGGCAAGCGCGGGGCCCGGCGGCTCGGCAGCGATGAACTGAGGACGCGATGGAGCCGGACACCAAGCTGCTCGAAATCCTTGTCTGCCCGGTCACCAAGGCCGCGCTGACCTACGACCGCGAGAAGCAGGAATTGATCTCCCGCGCCGCCGGCCTCGCCTATCCGATCCGCGACGGCATCCCCATCATGCTTCCCGGCGAAGCGCGCGAACTGACCGACGCCGAGCGCGACGCGACGTGACCGAGGCCGCCACCCGCCCCTGGCCGACGGAACTGCGGCTCGACCACGCCAAGGCAAATCTCGCCATTGTCTTCGACAATGGTCAGCGGTTCAGCCTGCCGGCCGAATATCTGCGCGTGGAATCGCCAAGCGCCGAAGTGCAGGGTCACGGCCCAGGCCAAAAGCAGATCGTGACCGGCAAGGAAAACGTGAAGGTCGCGCGGCTCGAACCCGTCGGCAACTACGCCGTTCGCATCTGTTTCGACGACGGCCACGACACCGGACTCTTTACATGGGACTATCTGCACGAGCTCGGGCGGGAACGGCCCGCGAAATGGGCGGCGTATCTCAAGGCTCGGGGGTACTAAGGTTGCCGACGGTCCTGCGATGGAAGGGTTACCGTTTCTATTTCTTCAGCAATGAAGGCACCGAACCGCCGCATATCCATATCGATAAAGACGGGAATACTGTAAAATACTGGCTCAATCCTGTCCGGCTGGCGCGCAGGATCGGCTTTACGGACCGCGAGCTTCGCACCGTCGAAGAGAAGGTGCTGAGCGAACAAAAGAAATTTCTTGAGGCTTGGAATGAGTATTTCGGTGACCGCAACTGACGCACGGGTGGCAGACGTGAAAGTCTCTTCATCGGTGCTGACCGTCACGCTTCGCGACGGACGCAAAATCAGTGCGCCGCTCGACTGGTTTCCAAAGCTCAAGGGGGCAACGGCCCAAAAGCGGTCGGTCTGGGAAGTTGCCGCGGCAGGGCACGGCATTCATTGGCCGCTTATCGATGAAGATTTGAGCGTTGACGGACTGCTTCGTGGAACACCTGTCATCGCGAAGGCATGAGTTCACCTCTCGATCCAACAAAACGGCCGCCACCACTGTCACCGGTGTATCGCCCAGGTGCGCTTCCGAACCGCCAGCGGCTCGCGGTCGTCAAAGGCCAGGATCTGTCGCGCTACACCGATCTCTATCATGCGGTTCTGCGCGCGCCGTGGTGGCTGTTCTTTCTGGGTCTTGCGGCGGTGTTCATCACCGTCAACGCGATCTTCGCATTCGCCTATGTCCTCGATCGTGGCGGCATCGATCATGCAAGGCCCGGCAGCTTCTGGGACGCTTTCATCTTCAGCGCGCAGACCGTCGGTTCGATCAATTACAGCGTAATGGTGCCGAAATCGAACTATGTGAACATCGTCGTCATCGTCGAAGCCTTTGTCGGCATCGTGATGATCGCGCTGTTCACGGGCATGATCTTCGCGCGCTTCTCGCGCCCCTTCGCGCGCGTTGTCTTTTCGCGCGTGGCGGTGATCACGCCGTTCGACGGCGTGCCGACGCTCATGTTCCGCACCGCCAACCAGCGCGGCAATCAGGTGCTGGATGCCTCGATCAGCGTGACGCTCGCGCGCCAGCACCAAACGAAGGAAGGCGCCATCTTTCGCCGCTTCGAGGAACTCAAGCTCGTGCGCGCGCGCACGGCGTTGTTCGCATTGTCGTGGACGATCATGCACATCATCGACGAAACCAGCCCGCTCCATGGCATTTCCGAAGAGGAAATGTACGACAAGCAGATGGAGATCATCGCCCTGCTCTCCGGCGCGGACGCCACCATGGCCGAGACGATCTATGCGCGCTA
>CAZCJI010000220.1:0-5686 GCA_964498625.1 uncultured Rhizobium sp. | reverse complement strand
GGCGGCGTAATTGGCGCCCAATTCCTCCGTTGCGGTGCCGCTTTCCGGATTGACGACGGACAGCGTCACCTTTTCCTTCGCGATATTGAGTTTCACCGCGCGGGTCTTGTCGGCGGAGATCGTCGACACGCGATCGACGGATTGCGCGAACTCCTTGGCCTCGACGGACAGCACCTTGTCATTGCCCGCCGGAATCACGCGCTGATAGTCCGGGAACGTGCCGTCGATCAGCTTCGATGTCAGTTCCACGCCGTTGAACGTGAACTGGACCTTGGTGTCGGACAGTGAAATCTCGATGGCGCCGTCCGCATCGTCGAGAAGGCGGCGCAGTTCCGCGATGGTCTTGCGCGGTACGATCACGCCCGGCATGTCGCCGGCGCCGTCCGGCAGTTCCATCTCGAACCGTGCAAGGCGGTGACCGTCCGTCGCGGCGGCCCGCAGCGTTTTCGCCTTCCCCTCTTTCGCGGCATGCAGATAGATGCCGTTCAGGTAGAAGCGCGTCTCTTCGGTCGAGATCGCGAAGCGTGTCTTGTCGATGACCTGTTTCAGATCGTCGGCCGCGAGGCGGAATTTGTGGGGCAGGGCGCCCGCCGCCATCTGCGGGAAATCTTCCTTCGGCAGACACGCGAGTTCGAACCGCGAGGAGCCTGCGGAGACCGCGAGCCGTCCGCCTTCTGCGGTGAGCAGCTCGGCCTGCACCTGCGCGCCATCGGGCAGCTTGCGAACGATGTCGTAGAGCATATGGGCAGGTGCCGTGGCCGCGCCGTTGCGCAGCACGTCGGACGGGATCGACTCCACGATCTCGATATCCAGATCGGTGGCGGTGAGCTTTAGCTGCCCCTTCGCGGCCTCGATCATCACATTCGAGAGAATGGGAATTGTGTTGCGACGCTCGACGACACTTTGCACATGGCTGAGCGCCTTCAAAAAGGCACCGCGTTCGACGTTGATTTTCATGGGTCTTTCAGCTGCCGTCCGGTTCTTTGAAAAGGCCCGGCAGAACGGCCGGAACCCCTTGATTTGCTTGGGTCCGGAAGGTCATGGACTCAAGCAAGAAAGTGTATCAGATGGGGCCGGAATAAAACAGGTTTTCGACGCGAATTCGGGGCCGATTCTCTCCCTGTTTTGCAAGGGGAGATGACCCGAAAAACGCCCTAACTCAGAGCTTTCGCGACAGCATCTGGCTGAGGAAATCAACTTCCTGGCGGAACATGGCATCTTCGGCACAAAGCGCCTCGATGCGGCGGCAGGCATGCAGCACCGTGGTGTGGTCGCGACCGCCGAAGCGCCGGCCGATCTCGGGAAGAGAGCGCGTCGTCAGCTTTCGCGAGAGATACATCGCGACCTGCCTGGGGCGCGCCACTTTCCGTGCGCGCTGAGGAGAATGAAAATCGCGAACGTCGAGTTTGTAAAACTCCGCGGTCTTGCGCTGGATGTCCTCGATCGAGGTTTTGGTGCCGGGTGATAGCCGTAGGCCCACGGCCTCAGCTGCCATGTCCGCGGTGATCGGCTTTTTCGTCAGATCGGCATAGGTCGCGAGCTTGGTGAATACGCCGATCATCTCACGTGGGCTTGCGTCTTCCATATCGGCGATCCGCTCGAGCACATCCTGCGGAAGCGCTACGTGTGGGCGGAGCTTCGTGAACTCCGTCGCGCGACGTTGCAGGATGGCCAGGCGTGTGTCGCGGTCCGGCGCTCCCAATGCAATGACAAGGCCACCCGCGAGACGCGATTTGATGTCGGCGCCCAGCCCTTCGAGCGCTTGCGGCGCGCGGTCAGCGGCAATAACGACGCGGCGGCGCAGATCGGCGAACGCGTTCACGGTGTAAAGGAACTCCGATGCGGTCGCGGTCGAGCGGCAGATATGCTGCAGATCATCGACGATCAGCACTTCGGCAGTCCGCAATTCTTCCTTGAATGCCAGCGTATCCTTGCGATGCAAGGCGCCCAAGAAGTGACGCATGAAGTCTTCGGCGCGCAGGAACAGGGTGCGCTTGCCACGCTTGCGGAAATCGAGCGCTGCCGCATTCAACAGATGGGTCTTTCCAAAGCCGAACCCGCCATGAATGAACAGATGCGGGAAATCGTTGTTCTGCCCCTCCGCGAAGGCACGCGTCGCGCCAAGGCCAAATTCGTTCGCAGGACCGGCAACAAAACTATCGAAGGTCTGTTGCGGGTGCAGCATGCGTGTCCACAGACCTTTGCCGGGATCCGTCTGCTCGGTATCGGCGCGATGCTGCGGGTAGGTGAGGATGGCCGCAGACGGCTGCGGTGTCGCTGCGTGTTCGCGGACGATATTGCCACCGATAACGGGCTGCGCCTTCGCAATCACAATATTGATCGACGCCGGCGTTGCGCCCTCTGCCCGAAAGGCGCGGTCTAGACGCGTAATATAGTGGTTCGCAACCCAGGTCCGGACGAACGGCTTGGCGGCACCGATATGCAGATCGCCGCGCTCGTGAGCTTCCAACGTCAGCGGTCCGATCCAGGCATCGAAAACCGCATCACCCAACTCGCGCCGCAGCCTTTCACGAACCGCGCCCCACACTCCCGACCAATCCGGCCCAGACGTCATTTCTGTAGCTTCCACCATTGTCCCAATTCCTGCTTCTGTCCGGCATTACTGCCGTCGAGCCCTTGTTCTTTTTTCCCGGGAGCTTCTCCCGGCCGTCGTTCCCCTTGATGCGGTGGCCCCGCGCGATCTGTCCTGGTCGTCCTGTCTCCTTTCAAAGGCGCCGAAGTCTTTGGGAGACCTGCGTCAGGCCTTCCCGCTCCGCGGACGCAAAAATGATTACCTTGGCGCGAACACCCCTCCGCGCCAGTTCTTACGCTTCACTTGGGTTTTATTTAGTCGTTACTGACGTCCTGGCTGCCGCTGACGTAGAAGCTTGTCGTAATTGATATTTTATTGCTTCTAGTCTTCGGCATGACCGCCCTCGTGATCAGGAACGGTTAACAGTAGACTCAGGCTGAACGCGTTCACAAGTGAACGGAAAGCGAATGAAATTCAAATGTGACCGATTTGATTCGGTCGTTAAACGATTGTGTCGTATACGGAAAATCATCTGGCTTGGCGAATCAACGGCTTATGAATGAAACGTTGAAACTATTGCGACGAAAAAAAGACGATCAGCCTACGGATAATAAAAAGGCGCGGAATACTTGGACTTAAAGTATCCGCGCCGAGATTCTTCAAAAGATTCAAGGGGTGAAAAAATTATTTCCCCAAACCCGCGACGCGCTTCGTCAGACGGGAAACTTTGCGCGCACCGGTGTTTTTGTGCATCACGCCCTTGGAAACACCACGCATGATCTCGGGTTCGGCGGCCTTCAGAGCGGCCTCAGCAGCCTTTTTGTCACCTTTCGCTAGCGCTTCCTCGACCTTGCGCACAAAGCCGCGGACGCGGCTTTTGCGGGCAGTATTGATGGCAGTGCGCTTGGCGGTGGTCCGTGTGCGCTTCTTGGCGGAGGCGATATTGGGCATTTCTGGTCCTAATTCCTTTGGAAGGCGGGGTCTTTAGCTTGTGCGCGGGCCCCGGTCAATGTGCTGTGAGCGCCGGAAAACGTGAGTTGAGCGCCGGGTTCCAATCCTGAACAGTCGCTGTGGATTGGAGGGTGCGCGGCGTGGATTTCCGAGGTCTGGCTGTGGCGTTGCTGATCCTGGCGTTCCCGGCGCAGGCTGCTGTGGCGGCCAAGCAGAGCGTCGCGTTCGATGGCCATGATCGCACTTACTACCTCTATGCCCCTGACAATGCCGGCGGCCCGCTGCCGGTGGTGGTGCTTCTGCATGGTTCCGGCGGGAACGGGCTCTTCATGCTCCAGCGCTGGCAGGACATCGCGGCGCGCGAGCGCATCGTTCTCGCAGCGCCGGACTCCCTGCATACCGATGTGGGTTGGGATCTCCGCAGCGACGGGCCGGATTACATTCATGCCGTGATCCTGGCGGTCGCGGCAGGACATCCGGTCGATTTCCATCGGCTCTATCTGTTCGGGCAATCCGGTGGCGCGGTCTATGCGCTCAATCTCGCGATGCTGGAGTCAGAGTATTTCGCCGCCGTAGCCTACCACGCGGGCGGATGGCGCAAGCCTGCGGAATATCACTTCACCGACTACGCCAAACGGAAGATTCCCGTCGCGGCATTCGTCGGCGACAAGGACGAATATTTTTCCACGCCGTCCGTCCAGGAGACCGAGCGCATCCTTACCCAGCGCGGCTTTCCGGCGGAGCTTCATCTGCTTCCCGGTCGGGTGCATTCCTATACGGACGTGCCAGCGGATTTCCACGACACGGTATGGAACTTCCTGAAAAGCAACGTGCTGACCAACACGCCGAGATACGCGCCCTATCGCTTCGGCGCCGCGCCGATGAAATAACGTTTCTTCGCTGGCCTCAGGGTTTCATCTATGGAAAGTACCGATCTATCCCCGCGATAATTGCTGGCAGATATGTTTGGTCGATATTCATTGTCACGATCAATCGTGCAGCGGCTGGTGCGCGTCCGTCAGTGACTTCGGCAACCAACTGCATGTGCCCGAACTTGGCGGACGTAATTTTCACGAAGTGCCCTTCGTCGAGACAAACGAGGCGGGCTTCACCCTGCATTGTTTGGTGAAGGGCCACCAGCGAGTTGCGAAAGGGCACAAACAACATCTCGGCTTCGACGGCGGCAGAAAAAAAGCCCGAACTAAGTTCGATCCTTGTGGGCCATCCAATCTGAGGCTTGCCCGCCGGAATTAGCACAAGATGGCTTCTGCCGTCGGAAATCCGAATACCGATTTGAGCTTCGCTCATAGCCAGTTCGCAGCCTCGCTATTTGTCTTTAAAGCCGGGCTTCCGCTTCTCGCTGAACGCAGCCATGCCTTCCTTTTGGTCGTCGGTCGCGAACATGGCGTGGAAGACGCGGCGCTCGAAGCGGACGCCTTCGTGCAAGGTCGTCTCATAGGCGACGTTCACGGCTTCCTTGGTCATCATCACAATCGGCACGGACTTCTCGGCAATCGTCTTCGCAGCCTTCAGTGCCTCGGTCAGAAGATCGGCGGCGGGGACGACGCGCGACACAAGCCCCGCGCGTTCGGCTTCGGCGGCATCCATGTTGCGGCCGGTCAGGCACATCTCCATCGCCTTCGACTTGCCCACGAAGCGGGTGAGGCGCTGGCTGCCCCCGATACCCGGCATGACGCCGAGATTGATCTCAGGCTGGCCGAACTTCGCGGTGTCCGCGGCGATGATGAAGTCGCAGAGCATGGCGAGCTCGCAGCCGCCGCCCAGTGCGTAACCCGCAACCGCGGCGATGATCGGCTTACGGATCGCGCTGATACGGTCATTGGCATTGGCGAAGAAATTCGCCTTGTACATGTTCATGTAGGACTGTGTGGACATTTCCTTGATGTCCGCGCCGGCGGCGAAGGCGCGCTCTGAACCCGTCAGTACGACACAGCGCACTTCGGTACCGCGATCCCAGTCCTCCAGCACCGAAATCAGCTCGCCGATCAGATCGCTGTTGAGCGCGTTCAACGCCTTCGGCCGGTTAAGCGTTATCAGGCCGACGCCGTCTTCGATATTGGTCAGGATGTTCTGGTATTCCATCGGGCACTCCTGCGTCGATAAGCCGAGCGCCTTTCAGCACATCGGCGGCGATCCGTGCAACCGTGCCATGGTCGGACTTATTGTCCGGTATCGATCGGG
>CAZCJI010000219.1:0-5691 GCA_964498625.1 uncultured Rhizobium sp. | reverse complement strand
CTGCAGACCTGTACTATCGTTCATGAATGTCATCGTCGATTCCGGAACGAAACGGGATCGTCGCCCGCCCCTGCGGCCGACACACTTTGTGGCAATTGGGAATTTGCAGGCCGTCGCGCGACAGCCGAAAATGCAGTCAATGACAAAGGACGAATCCAGACCGCACATTCTGATCGTCGAGGACGCGCGCGATATCCGCGAACCTCTGGCGCGTTATCTTCGCGAACATGCCTATCGCGTCACCACGGCGATCGACGCGGCGAATGCCCGCAAGGTCATGAAGGGCGCCGCGATCGATCTCGTGGTGCTCGACATCATGATGCCAGGCGAGGACGGGCTCAGCCTTTGCCGTTCCATCCGCGAGACCTCGCAGATCCCCGTCATCCTTCTCACCGCGCGCGGGGAAGAGGTCGACAGGATTATCGGGCTGGAGATGGGCGCTGACGATTATATCGGCAAGCCATTCTCGCCGCGCGAATTGGTGGCGCGTATCGCGGCCGTCCTGCGCCGCACGCAGGCGCTGCCTCCGCGCCAGAAGCCGCCGGAGTCCGCGCGTATCCGCTTTGGCGAATGGACGCTGGACACGGGTCAACGCGAGTTGATCGGCGCCGAGGGCGTCGCGATGCCGCTTTCCAGCGGCGAGTTCCGGCTTCTAACCACATTGCTGGAACGTCCGAAGATCGCCCTCACCCGCAACCAGCTTCTCGATCTCACCAAGGGCCGCGACGCCGAACTGTTCGACCGCAGCATCGACAACCACGTCAGCCGCCTGCGCAAGAAGATCGAACCCGATCCGAAGAACCCGCGCTACATCAAGACGGTGTGGGGCGGTGGCTACATCTTCGCGCTGGAGCCGGAAACCGAATGAAATTCTGGCCGAACACGCTTGGCATGCAGCTCATCGCCGTGACGGCGGTGGCGGTGGCGGTATCGAACATTGCGGTGGCGACCTGGTTTGAGTTCGGCAATCAGCGGCAGAACGAAAGCGCGCTGATAGACCGCGCACTGGACCGCGCGGCATCGACCGCGACCCTGCTCGCGGTCATCCCGCCAAATTCGCGCGAGGCCGCCGCGCAAACCTTGAGCAGTGGCGTCTGGTCGTTCTCGCTGCACAAGAGCACACCCATCGACAACACAATGGACGATCGCGAAAGAAAGCTGGCGTCCCGTCTGCGCGCGCTGCTGCCACAATCGACAGCCAGAATGGCCGTCGATGTCGATATTCACGAACCGGAAAAGCCCACTTCCCGAAATCCGCCGCAGGACATCGGACAAACCATCCAGTTCACCGTACCGGTCGACGCAGCGACGCAAGTCGTCGCAAAATTCTACCGTCCCGCCACGACTCCGTGGCCGGTGGAAGTTCTGATCGCGGCCTTCGTCGCGATCATGGTTGCGTCCTCTGCCGCGGCATATTTTGCGCGCCGCGTGACGCGCCCACTGTCGGAGCTTGCCCGCGCGGCCTCGGCCGTCGCCAGGGGCGGCAAGGCGCCTCGCCTGAACGAGACGGGGCCTCAGGATGTGCGCAATGCCGCCATCGCCTTCAACGCCATGACCGACGAGGTGACACGCACCCTCGAAGGTCAAAGACAGCTGCTCTCCGCCGTCGGTCACGACCTGCGTACGCCGATCACCGCCATGCGGATCAGCCTGGAGTTTGTCGAGGATCCGGAATTGCGCGACAGGCTTCAGGCCAATCTGGGCGAATTGCAGGAACTGACAGAGGCGGTGCTGTCGGCGGCGCGCGGAACGGGCGGAGAGATCAAACGCAATGTCGATCTTTCCGCGCTGGTGGAGAGCCTGTGCGCGGATCTCGACGAACTGGGCGAACCCGTGACCTGCACGACGCAGACCCCCGCGCCGCTCACGTGCCGTCCGAACGAGATCAGGCGCGCGGTGCGCAATCTTGTCGAGAACGCCGTCTCCTATGGCGGCAAGGCGCAGGTGGGAATCTCGCAGGCCGGCAACGACTACGAAATCGTCGTCGAAGACGAAGGCCCCGGTATTCCCGAAGCCGATCGCGGGCGGGTTTTCGATCCCTTCGTGCGCCTGGAAAGTTCGCGCAACGAAGCGACCGGCGGCACCGGTCTTGGCCTGACGCTCGTCAAAGCGATTGCCGAAGGCCACGGTGGCGGCGTGACGCTTGAGAACAAGGCCGGAGGCGGCCTTCGCGCCAGGCTGCGTTTGCCGCGAACGGCCGCCGCCGCGTAATCTGATCGCATGCAGTTTGGGTCTGTTCCCGTGGACGCCGCGGTCGGCGCGATTCTCGGCCATTCCGTGCGAGCGGGTAATGCTGTTTTCCGCAAGGGTCGTGTGCTCTCCGATCGGGACATCGCTGCCCTGCGCGCCGCGGGCGTGCTCGAAATCTTCGTCGCGCGCCTGGATACTGGCGACATTCCCGAAGACGAAGCCGCGAGATGCATCGCGGCCGCTTGCGCGGGGAGCGGCGCGGTTGCTGGCCCAGCGTTTACCGGACGGGCCAATCTGTATGCCGACGCCGCGGGGGTGGCACTTATCGACACCACGCTTGTCGATGCGCTCAACGCCATCGATGAATCCATCACTCTTGCAACGGTGGCGCCTTATGTGCGCGTCGCACCGCGCCAGATGCTGGCCACGATCAAGATCATTCCCTTTGCCACGCCAGCTGTGCATGTCGAAGCAGCGGAGCGTCTTCTGCGTGACAATCCAATCCTGCGCATCGCACCTTTTGTGCCGCGCCGGGCCGCGCTGATCTCGACGATGCTTCCGGGGGACAAGCCCTCGTTGATCGACAAGACCCGCAAGATTGTGGAAGAGCGGTTGACCTCCGTCGGCGCGACGCTGATCTCGGAGCAGCGCGGCGGCCACGATATTGCTTCCCTCACCGCCGCGATCCGGAACGCTGTCGGCGCCGATCCAATCCTGATCATGGGCGCGAGCGCGATTGCGGACAGGCGCGATGTCGTGCCCGCGGCGATCGAAGCCGCAGGTGGAACCATCGAAGCATTCGGGATGCCGGTCGATCCCGGGAACCTGTTGCTGACCGGAAGGCTGAACGGCGCAATGGTTGTCGGCCTGCCCGGCTGCGCGCGATCGCCCCAGTTGAATGGATTCGATTGGGTTCTCGAGCGGATCGCGGCCGGACTATCGGTCGGCCGGAAGGAACTGGCGGCGATGGGCGTGGGCGGCCTGCTGAACGAGATTCCATCCAGGCCTCAGCCCCGTGACGTACCGGTCGCCGAGGCGCCGCACCGCCCGAGGATTGCGGGCATCGTATTGGCAGCGGGCCTCTCCTCCCGAATGGGGTCCAACAAGCTGTTGGCGGAGATCGACGGCAAGCCATTGATCCGCCGGTCCGTGGAGCAGGCTCTGGCCAGTTCGCTCGACCCCGTCGTTGTTGTCACCGGCAATATCGAACCCGAAGTCCGAGAGGCCTTAAGCGGTTTGGCTATTCAACTCCGGAATAATCCAGATTTCTCAACAGGTTTAAGCTCGTCCCTCAAGTGCGGCCTGATCGGCTTGCCGCCAGACTGTGACGGGGCCCTGATCCTGCTCGGAGACATGCCGGATGTGGCGCCCACCCTGATCGACCGGCTGATCGCCGCATTCGACCCAGACGACGACCGGGCGATCTGCGTCGCCACACGCCACGGCAAGCGCGGGAACCCGGTGCTGTGGGCGCGGCGGTTCTTCCACGAGATGATGGCGCTGGAAGGCGATATCGGGGCCAAGCATCTGATGTCCGTCCATGACGAAGAGGTGTGGGAGGTCGAGGCGGAGAACGACGGTCCGCTGATCGATATCGACACGCCGGAAGCGCTTGCGGCATACCGGGCGCGATGAGCGATCCCCTGTACAAGAAGTCCCTGCTCCGCCTCGCGGCCAACGCGGCCGGCGCGGGCCGCCTGCCCGATCCGCATTGCACCGGGACCGCCCACAATCCGACCTGCGGCGACAAGGTCGTGGTCGACCTCGCCATCGAAGACGGTCGCATTACCGGCATCGCGATCGAGGCCAAGGCGTGCGTCCTGACACAGGCGTCCGCGTCCATCCTCGGCGGCGACGCTACCGGTTTGAGCCGTCACGAGATCGCGGCGCTGCATGACGCGGTTTTCGCGATGCTCGGCGAAGGCGCCGAAGCACCGCTGGCGCCATTCAATATCTATGCGGAGTTTGACGGCGTGACCGAGCACCGCAACCGGCACCGCTGCGTGCTTTTGCCGATCGAAGCCGTGATGCTGGCATTCGACGCGCTGAAATAACTCCTGTCATTGATGGTTCCTGTCATTCCCGGCCAAGCGAAGCGACAGCTTCGCGAAGGGGAAGGGAACCCAACTTTGAAAAGATTGGATCCGTGGTGAAGTTGGGTCCCCTTCCCTCGCATCGGATGCTTCGCACGCGATGCTCGCCGGGGATGACAATCTGGGTTTACCCGATCAGAAAGCCGAAAGGCTCAAGCGGCTGTTCTTCGAACTTCGCTTCCTGTGCGCTCATATTGAACACGCAGGTCACGCGTTCTTCGCCATGCGTGCGCGCGAACGCAAGGATCGGCGCCGGCGCAGCAATAGGATCGATGTCCCCGCCTCGCAGAGCCGCGCTTTTCTTACGCCGCGCGAGGAACGCGCGCGCGAAGTTCAACACCGATTGCGCAACGCCGTCCTGCCTCGATACAGCAAGCGGCTTGTGCGCGGCGCCGAGCGGCAACCATGGCGCGCCCGTCGTAAATCCGAGATTGGGCGCATCCGCGCTCCACGGCATCGGCGTGCGGCAACCGTCGCGGCCCTTGGCGGCAGGATAATAGAGATCACCGACCGGATCGCGCAGTTGGCGGCGCGCGAGATCGACCTCAGGCAGCCCCAACTCCTCGCCCTGGTAGAGCAGCACCGTTCCCCGCAGAGAGAACAACAGCGCAAGCATGAGCTTCGCCAGCGCGGGATTGCCGTCGCGGCCGCCGCCAAACCGCGTCACTGTCCGCACGATGTCGTGGTTGGAGAGCGTGACACACGGCCAGTGCGCGGGATGTTTGGCGAGCGCCGCGATGTCCTCCAGCACGAACTGCGGCGACAGGCGATGTGCGCGCAGCATCGAGAACGTATAGCTCGCGTGCAGTCCAACATCGCTCGGCAGATAGGCGCCGGAGCGTTCGAATCCTTCCGAGAACTCGCCGAACACGAAGCGATTGGAATGATGCTCGACCGTCTGCCGGATGTCCTTCAGGCATTCGACATTGCCGGGCAGATTGGCGTCATGGAGATGACGCTGCAAATTCGCGGCGTGGCCCCAGATCGCATTTGTGCGGCGCTCCATCGGGATCGGCGGATTGTCCTTGAGCGCGTCATCATGGAGATACGCATTGGCAACATCGAGCCGGAACCCGTCAACGCCACGGCCCAGCCACATATCCAGAACATTGAGCGCCGCCGTCTTCGCATCGGCATCCAGCCAGCTTAGCTTGGGCTGCTGGCGCAGGAATTTGTGATGATAGTGCTGGCGCCGCTCCGGCCGGTACGCCCAGGCCGGTCCACCAAACGCCGATAGCCAGTTGTTCGGCGCCGTGCCGTCTTCCTTCGGATCGGCCCAGACATACCAATCCGATTTCGAGCCCTTCTTCAGGCTGTCCGAAAACCACGCATGTTCGTCGGAGGTGTGGCACAGCACCTCGTCGATCAGCACCTTGATCCCGCGCGCGTGCGCGGCGGCGAGCAGCGC
>CAZCJI010000218.1:0-5733 GCA_964498625.1 uncultured Rhizobium sp. | reverse complement strand
ACTGGTATACGCAGGACGGCTATTCGGGTGGCACATACAGCAACTGCTCGGACTCGACCCAGAAGGGTGTTGCTTCGGTCAACGCCTATCTGTCCGCTTTGAGTGTGAGCCCGAATTGCGAAGCCGGGCATTACTACCTTCTGAACAACTACAACCCCGGCTATATCGGCAACGGCAACGAGGCGGCCAGATCGCAGGGCCCGTTCACTATCCCGCCGTCATCCACGCCCTCCATCGCCGATGTGCTGATCAAGAACGACATTTCCTGGGCCTACTACGGCGAGTCTTGGAGCGCGTATGTCAACGATCCGAGCTACTACGCGGAAGGTTCGGAATATTGCAACATCTGCAATCCGTTCCTCTATGAGACGCACATCATGAAGGGCAAGAACAGCGATGGCGTACCCTATCGCATTGCCAACCTGCATGACACGACCGATCTCTATGACGATATCAAGCGCGGCGAACTTCCCGCCGTGTCCTATGTGAAGCCGAGCGGCGTCAACGACGGTCACCCTGAATCGTCACAGGTCGCGGAGCTTGAAGGCTTCGTGAAGAAGATCGTCACCGATGTGGAGGCGAACAAGAACCTCGCCGGTAACACCGCCATCCTGATTACCTTCGACGAGGGCGGCGGTTATTATGACTCGGGTTATGTGCAGCAGCTCGACTTCTTCGGCGACGGCACGCGTATTCCGATGCTGATCGTCTCGCCTTGGACCACAGGCGGCCACATCTCGCACGTCTACAGCGATCACGCCTCTGTGCCGAAGTTCATCGAAGCCAACTGGGGGCTTTCGCCGATCACCCGCCGCAGCCGTGACAACATGCCGAACCCGGTCACTGGCAGTAATCCTTACGTTCCGACCAACGGACCGGCGATCAGCGACATGATGGCCGCGTTCAAGTTCAACAAGAAGTAAGATCGGAGTTTGTGACTGGCGAAAAGGGCGCCTTCGGGCGCCCTTTTTGTTAGAAAACCGCTTGTTCCCCTTGCAAGCATTTCGGCGCCTCCTCCCAAAGAGGCCCAATCGGCCGAACCCCTCAAAGTCATAAAATTTTTATGGCTTTTGAGACCGGATGCGCGCACGATCCTCCGTATCGGACCAGTAGAGTCCGCTTGGGAGGAAACCATGGCCCTGGTTCATCATCATGAACCGGATCGGTTCCGGGACTTGGCTTTAGCCGGCTTGGCCCTCGTCGTGGCCGGGATCATAGCGGCGGCTGTGCCGGTGCTGAAATTCTGTGTGGACGGCTTTTTCACGCTATTTCAGTAGAGGTCGTGACCGGCGCTTTCATTTGAAACCGCGGGCGTCATTTCGCGGATTGTGGAAACGTTCCCCAAAATAACGCGAAAAACCTGCCCTGCTACGGAATATTGCAGTTGCGAACAGCGGGCATGTCGTATCGGATTGTTCCGCTGATTTTCTCTGCTGGATTCCGCTTCAAATGCGTTTTTATCTTCTTGCTGTCTTTGTCCCTTTTCTCATCTTTGCCGGTTGTGGTCCGAGCGCTCCGCCGAAGCGGCCACCGCCTGACGTCGGCGTGGTCGTTGTCAGGACCGAGCCGGTTCAGCTCACATCTGTCCTTCCGGGTCGAACGGATTCCTACGCTGTGTCCGATGTACGGCCGCAGGTTAGCGGGATATTGAAGGCAAGGCTCTTCACGGAGGGAGCGCTCGTAAAGCAGGGCCAGCCGCTCTATCAGATTGATCCCGCGCCTTATAAGGCCGCCTACGATAACGCGGTTGCGTTACTGGCTTCCACAAAAGCGAAGGCCGTGCGCTACACCGCGCTCGTGAAACAAAAGGCGATTGCCCCACAGGACCATGACGACGCCGTGGCGGCTTACAAACAGGCGGCTGCGAATGTTGAGACCGCGCGGATCAATCTCAGCTACACGCGTATCATCGCGCCAATCAGTGGCCGCATCGGCAGGTCGTCCGTGACAGCCGGAGCGTTACTCACAGCAGATCAGACAACCGCGCTTGCAACGATCCAGACGCTTGACCCCATCTATGTCGATATAACGCAATCAAGCAGCGAAGTACTTGCGCTCAAGCTTGCTGCGCAACATGGCAATGTGAATTCCGAGCCACCAGATGCGCCGGCAGCGCTCATCCTGGACAATGGCGTGCAGTACCCCCAGCAAGGACGTTTGCAATTCAGCGAAGTCACCGTGGATCAGACAACGGGCGCGGTAACGCTGCGTGCGATTTTCCCCAATCCGAACGGCATCCTGTTGCCCGGCATGTTTGTGCGGGCAACGATCCAGGAAGGTGTTGACAACAATGCAATTCTCGCGCCTCAGCAGGGCATCAGCCACAACGAGAAGGGCGACCCTACGGCCCTCATCGTCGACGCAAGGAACATGGCGCGGTTACGCCTGCTGAAGACATCGCGCGCGATCGGCGACAAATGGCTCGTGACGGATGGTCTGAGGGTGGGAGACAAGCTGATCGTCGAAGGATTGCAAAAGACGCAGCCGGATACACCCGTGCATCCCGTACCCGCATCTTTCGCCTTGCCCGCAAAGGGTAAGTAATGGGTCTGTCGCAGTTCTTCATCGAACGGCCCGGTTTTGCCTGGGTGATCGCTATCGTGATCGCACTGATGGGTGTGTTGGCAATCCGCACCCTCCCCGTCACGCAATACCCGACCATCGCGCCGCCAGCGGTAACAATTACCGCAAATTATACCGGCGCGGACGCAGAAACGGTTCAGGATTCAGTCACGCAGGTGATCGAACAACAACTCACCGGCGTCGACAATCTTCTCTATTTTTCTTCGTCTTCGAGCTCAAGCGGACAAATCTCTATTACCGCGACCTTTGCTCCCGGCACCGATCCGGACATTGCGCAGGTTCAGGTGCAGAACAAGGTGCAGCAGGCGCTGCCGACCTTGCCGCAAGAGGTGCAGCAACAAGGCGTCGTCGTCCAGAAGTCGCAGTCCAGTTTCCTGCTCATCGTTGCGCTGTATGACGACACTGGCCGCTATACGAACGTCGATATTTCGGACTACCTTGCGAGCAAACTACAGGATCCGCTCAGCCGGATATCAGGCGTCGGGCAGGCCCAGACGTTCGGCGCACCCTATGCCATGCGCATCTGGCTCGATCCTTTCAAGCTCAACAGCTATGGTTTGACGCCCAGCGATGTTCAAAACGCAATCCTCGCGCAGAACGTTCAGGTATCGGCAGGTGAGCTTGGCGCGCAACCTACTGTAAAAGGCCAGCAGCTTGACGCGACGGTGACGGCACAGTCGCGGCTGAGGACGCCTACCGAATTCCGCAGAATTGTTCTCAAGGCAAACCAGGGCGGCGCAATCGTTCGAGTAGGCGACGTCGCACGTGTCGAGCTGGGCGCGCAAAACTATCTGATCGCCAGCCGTATGAACGGCAGACCAGCGTCTGGCATCGCGATCCAGCTCGCGCCAGGTGCCAATGCACTGACCACTGCTGACGCGGTAAAGGCCAAGGCGGCCGATTTGGCCTCAGGCTTTCCGCCCGGCGTCAAACTGGCGTTCCCCGTCGACAACACCACCTTCATTCGCCTCTCGATCAACGACGTGATCAAGACTTTGATCGAGGCGATCATTCTCGTCGTCGTGGTGATGTTCATATTCCTGCAGCATTGGCGCACAACGTTGATTCCCGCCATCGCCGTGCCCGTGGTGCTGCTTGGCACGTTTGGCGTTCTGGCGGCCTTTGGCTACTCAATAAACACGCTCACCATGTTTGCATTGGTGCTGGCCATCGGCCTTCTGGTCGACGACGCAATTGTTGTCGTAGAGAACGTCGAGCGTATCATGCGCGAAGAAGGTCTTCCGCCCAAGGAAGCAACCAAGAAATCCATGAGCGAGATCACGGGCGCCCTCGTCGGCATCGCGCTCGTGCTGTCGGCGGTGTTCCTGCCAATGGCATTCTTCGGCGGATCGACCGGCGTGATCTATCGCCAGTTCTCAGTCACCATCGTTTCCGCCATGGTGCTGTCGATCGTCGTGGCGCTGATTTTGACACCGGCACTTTGCGCCACATTGCTCAAGCCTATCGAGAAAGATGAGCATGGACACAAAAGCGGTTCTGTGTTCGGCCGCTTCTTCGCATGGTTCAACCGCACGTTTGACTACGGCCGCGATCGTTATCGCCGCGGCGTTGAATGGTTCCTGGGCTGTGTGCGCCCAGCGCTGCTGATCTATGGCGGAATTATCGTTGTCCTGATACTCCTGTTCATACGTCTGCCCACTGCGTTCTTGCCCGAAGAAGATCAGGGAAGTCTGTTCAATCTGATCACACTCCCAGTCGGTGCAACGCAGTCGCGCACGCTCGATGTCGTCAAACAGGTCGAGCACCACTACCTGGTCGATGAAGAGAAGGATACGGAAGTCATCTTCTGCGTCGCCGGCTTCAGCTTCGCCGGCCAGGGCCAGAACTCCGGCATCTGCTTTGTGCACTTGAAGCCTTGGAATCAGCGATCAAAAGCATCCGATCACGCGCCCGCCATTGTGCAGCGCGCGATGGGCAGCTTTATGAAATTCCGGGATGCCCAGGTGTTTGCGATCGTACCTCCTGCTGTTCAGGAGCTCGGACAATCCTCCGGCTTCGACGTGGAAATGGAAGATCGCGGCAACATTGGTCATGCGGGCCTCATGCAAGCGCGCAACCAGTTTTTGGCGCTGGCAGCGAGGGATCCTCTGCTCACAGGGGTTCGGCCCAATGGATTAGACGATGCGCCGCAGTTGCATATCGATATCGATCAGGACAAAGCCTCGTCGCTCGGTTTGTCCTTGAGCGATGTCAACAGCACGCTCAACGCGGCTTGGGGAGGCTTGTTCGTCAACGACTTCGTGGACCGCGGACGGGTAAAGCAAGTTTATATTCAGGCGGATGCGCCGTTTCGAATGGTGCCGGAAGATTTGTATCGTTGGTACGTGCGCAATTCGGCCGGTGAAATGGCGCCGTTCTCCTCCTTTGCCAGTTATCGATGGACGCTAGGGCCCGCAAAGCTGGAGCGCTTCAATGGGGTCGGATCGCTGGAACTTCAGGGATCGCCCGCACCGGGAAAAAGCTCTGGTACGGCGATGGCTGAAGTCGAGAAGCTTTTCCAGCAACTGCCGAAAGGCGTCGGTCTGGAGTGGACAGGCCTTTCTTACCAAGAACGCGAGGCTGGATCGCAGACATACGCCTTGTATGGCATTTCCATTTTGGTCGTATTCCTCCTGCTTGCAGCGCTTTACGAAAGTTGGTCGATTCCGTTATCGGTGATGCTGGTCATTCCGCTTGGTGTTGTCGGCGCGATCCTCGCAGCCACGCTGCGCGGTCTCTACAATGATATCTATTTCCAAGTGGGTCTGCTCACGACGATGGGCCTCTCGGCCAAGAACGCCATCCTGATCGTGGAATTTGCCGTCGATGCGCAGAAGCGGGGTGAGTCGATCCGTGACGCCGCTGTGGAAGGGGCGCGCCTGAGATTGCGTCCGATCCTGATGACCTCGCTTGCCTTCATCGCCGGCGTGATCCCGCTGGCAATTTCCAGTGGCGCCGGCGCGGCTAGCCAGAACGACATCGGTACGGGAGTCATCGGCGGCATGCTAAGCGCGACGGTGCTCGCGATTTTCTTTGTGCCGTTGTTCTACGAAATCGTTCGAGAGAAGCTTGGCTAGCTGGAACTTTAAGCCAATGCCCCAATATCCATTCAGTTCTTACGCGTGTGCGATGTTTTTCGGACCTCGTAGC
>CAZCJI010000217.1:0-5742 GCA_964498625.1 uncultured Rhizobium sp. | reverse complement strand
AGGTTCTCTCCGTCGGCCAGACCGTCACGGTGCAGATCATCAAGATCAACCACGACACGCAGCGCATCTCGCTCGGCATGAAGCAGCTTCAGACCGATCCGTGGGAAGGCGTTGGCACGAAGTATCCCGTCGGCGCCAAGTTCACCGGCAAGGTCACGAACGTCACCGATTACGGCGCGTTCGTGGAGCTGGAGCCGGGCGTCGAAGGTCTCGTCCACGTCAGCGAAATGTCGTGGGTCAAGAAGAACGTCGCCCCATCCAAGATCGTGGCGCCGGGCACCGATGTGGAAGTCGTCGTGCTGGAAGTCGATTCCAACAAGCGCCGCATCAGCCTCGGCCTCAAGCAGGCGCAGGACAATCCGTGGGACGCCTTCGCCAAATCCCACCCGCCGGGCAGCGAGATCGAAGGCGAGATCAAGTCGATCACCGAGTTCGGTCTGTTCGTGGGTCTCGACAGCGACATCGACGGCATGGTCCATCTCTCCGACCTGTCGTGGGATCATTCGGGCGAGGAAGCCATCAAGGCCTATGAGAAGGGCCAGATGGTCAAGGCGCAGGTGCTCGACGTCGACGCTGAGAAAGAGCGCGTCAGCCTCGGCATCAAGCAGCTCTCGGGCGATCCGATCGAGAAGGCGGGACCGCTCAAGAAGAACAGCGTCGTCACCGTCACCGTCACCGAAGTCAATGACGGCGGCATCGAGGTTGCGCTCGAAGGCGGCGCCAAGGCGTTCATCCGCCGCAGCGATCTCGCCCGCGACCGCGCCGATCAGCGCCCCGAGCGTTTCGGGAAGGGCGACAAGATCGACGCGCTCATCACACAGGTCGACAAGGCGAGCCGCAAGATCTCGCTCTCGATCAAGGCGCGCGAAATGGCCGAGGAAAAGGAAGCTGTGGCGCAATACGGCTCGTCGGATTCCGGCGCGTCGCTCGGCGACATCCTGGGCGCCGCGCTCAAGAAGGCGACCAAGAAAGGCAAGAAGAGCGACGACGCGGACGAGGAGTAGTCCTCAGCCGGCATTTCCCGGAAATACAGAACCGCGCGGGAGCAATCCCGCGCGGTTTTTGTTTGGTCTGGATCATCCCGGCGCCGGCGAAATATTACACGCGAAAAATCCGCAAAGAACGCTTTCTCTGATCGTGCGGGTTCCGTGTTAAGGGACATGGCGGCAACTGTGACGCAACGTTCCGGTTCGTTTCAGAAAAACTCGAGGCTGCGCGTGAGGTCATATGCTCCGTGCCTTCGAATTGCCATTATCTGTATACGGAAGAAATTCGCCGCGTCTGACCGCGACATTACGCAAAGATAAGGCACCCGGAGCAAACGGATAGCCGGGCTGCGCCGTTTATCCATCGTCCGGTTCCACCAGTTCCGGGCGAGGCGGCGCGTGCGCATTCGGCATGACCTGCTTTTCATGAATTTTCCTTTGGAGGAGTGCGCGATGCGTTCGACGAAATTTCTTGCCGCCGCGGCGGTTCTTGCGATGTGTTCACCTGCGTTCGCGCAGGATATGGCGTCCGACAGCACACGCATCATCTCCGATCCGCTGTATCTGACGCTGCAGGGTGAACTGTACGGCGCGTCGGGCTGGCAGTACGGTTCGCTCAACCGCGACAATTACGACAACACCGGCGCGTTCGCGAGCAAGACCCATGTCACGACGAATGCGTTCGATCAGACGTTTCTATACGGCATCACCGACGACTTCGCACTCCATCTCGATTGGGGCTACGACACCCGCGATGCGAGCACGCACCCGGTCGGCTGCGGCGATACCACGCGCGACAGTTCCGGTTGGACCGATCCCGAGTTCGGATTGATCTACCGCCTGATGGACCAGCGCGCCGATCCTTTGACGCTGGACCTCCGCGCCGATTATTCGCCGGATGCGTTTTCGGGCAAATCGGCGGTGGCGGACAATATCGGCACGACCGCGCGCGGCGGACAGATGGCGGATTTCGGCGCGACGCTCGGCCATGAAGGCCCGATGTTCACGATCGCCGCAAAGTTCGACGCTATCTGGCTCGACACCGCCAAGATTATCAACCAGAACAACGATGACGTTTCGCTGACAAGCGCGACCTGGAACTACCGTATCGGCCTCGACACGCAGACGCGCCTGAACGATCTGTTCTCGATCAACGCCGGCGTCGGTCACACCTTCACCAACAACGGCCAAGTCTATAACGAGACAACAGGTCTCGGTCACATCACCGACGGCGGGGACGTGACGGACCTGAATGCCGCGCTGAACTATCAGGTCCTGGCCGATACGCTCGTCGCATCGCTGCAGTACCAGCACAATTTCTATCAGAACACGCGCGACCTCTTCCCCACCTCGCCCACGAACAACAGCTCTGTGCGCAACAAGGACGAGGATCTCGTCGGCGTGACGATGCGTTACGCGTTTCACTGACCGGCCGCGCTGCGGCGGCGTCCTGTTCAGGCGCCGCCCATGCGTCTCAGCTTTCCCTGCTGGACATATTCGTCCACGAGCTGCTTTTCGGCGGACCAGGGATGTTTGAACGCGCCGTCGTGGCCGAAGCCAAGAACGACGACCTCGTCCCCCGTCCGCGCGAGCCGGTGCAGAACGTGTTCGATCGCGAGCATCCCGGAGCTCGGCATGAAACCCGCCGTTTCCGGATCGCGTGCGGCGAGCTTGCGGTCCAGTTCGCGCTGCAGCGGCGCGTCGAAGATGACGATCTGCTGGTCTTTCACGGCGCGGGCGAGAAGGGCGGTGTGCTCGGTGAAGTTCTGCCGCTTCCTGCCGTCGAAGATGGAATGGCGTTTCGCGAGTTCGCGATAGTAGCCGGGAGCGCGGATCAGCCAGACCTCTGACGCGCCGATGCGCGCGAGAAGCCCGGCGAGATAGCCGCCATCGGCGAAGCGTTTGCCGGTTTCCCCTGTGTTGGTGAGGGCGAGAACGTCGGTGCGGTTGCCCGAGAGCCCGCCCGCGAGACTCTCACAGCGATTGAAGCGCACCACCAGCTCCGATGCGTCAACGAGCGCGCTCTGGTCGCTTCCGAGCTTCGCGTTGCCGACGATCGCGATGCGCATGGCGCGTTTCGTTACGCGAAGGACCAGATACCGATGGCCGTGCCTATGACGCCGAGCGCCACCGCGCCGAGCCACATCGGCCTGCGCTTGGTGATAATCGCGACAGTGGAGAGGGCAATGCCGACCTCGATCAACGTGGCAGATATCGTCAGCTTGTGGTGACGCTTCTCGTGCGCCTCGCTTGCCTCGACGAGCTTATCGCGTTCGTCTTCGAATTCCTTGGCGCGTTCCTTGACCTTGCCCTGCTTGTCGCCTTCGGCCTTGGCCTCTTTCTTCAGATCGTCCGCGGCTGCGCCGTTCAACTGTGCGCCCATGCCGTACATATTCTTCTTGATGCTGTCGGCTTGAAACTCGCCCCAGCTATCGGTGGCCTGATCCTGTTTCAGCACGGCTTCGCTCGATGCCGTGATGGCGAGGCCGCCTTCGACAGTTTCGAGACTGCCGGCCGCCGCGGCCAGCACCGCGAGGACGGCAACGGTGATCGCGACGCGCGTCGTGAAGGGATCGTGCTCGTGCGCTGCGTGTTCTGCGTGTTCGCTGTGTTCGTGGGCTTCGAGGGCTGGGTCGTGCGACATGATGGCGATCCTGCTTTGGCTGTGTCTGGCCCTGTATCAGGATGGCGCGACAGCCGCCATCCCGGTTGTAAAAGCGTCCCCAGCCTGCGTGATTTGCGCCACATGGGGAGAAAAGTGCTGTTTTTTCAGAGGCTTCCCGTTGACGAGGTTCGGGACCTCTGACAGGTTAACGGTGTTGGAGTCGCGTGAGGGACGCGGCGCCCGATGCGGGCCTTCCGCCTTTCGGGGGCAGGGGATGATCAAATCTGAACTGGTTGCGCGACTGACAGAGCGCTATCCGCACTTGTATCACCGTGATGTGGAGCGGATCGTTTCCACGGTGCTGGACAAGATCACCGACGCTTTGGCGACGGGCCACCGCGTCGAATTGCGCGGTTTCGGCGCCTTCTCTGTGAAGACGCGGCCGTCGCGGCTGGGCCGCAACCCGCGGACAGGCGAGCCCGTGGCGGTGGAAGAAAAGCGCGCGCCATTCTTCCGCACCGGCAAGGAATTGCGCGAACGGCTGAATATGAACGGCAAGGCCGCGGAATAGGCTTGTCTCTCTTTGCCGCCCGGCTTAAGAGGCGGCCTCGATGAGCAAGCCGCGATTCTCCAATCCGATTTTCGTCGCCATCGATACTCCCGATCTGGACAAGGCTTTGGCCATTGCGCGCGCCGCAGGGCCGCATGTCGGTGGCCTGAAGGTCGGGCTGGAGTTCATCACGGCGCAGGGGCCGGATGGCGTGCGCGCGATGACCAGGCTGGGCTACCCGGTCTTCGCCGATGTGAAGTTTCATGACATTCCCAATACAGTCGCGGGCGCGTCGCGTGAGATCGCGCGGCTGGGCGTGTCGATCTTCAATGTCCACGCATCCGGTGGCGAGGCGATGATGCGCGCGGCGAAGAACGCTGCGTCCGCGATCAATCCGGGTATGAAAATCATTGCTGTGACGCTTCTGACCAGCCTGGACGAAAACGATGTCGCCGCCATCGGTTGTCGCGGGACAGCGGCAGAGCAGGTCGTCAGGCTGGCGAGCCTCGCGCAGAAATCCGGTCTCGATGGTGTCGTGTGCTCCGCGCACGAAATTGCGGCGATCCGCAAGGCGTGTGGTGATGATTTCCTTCTCGTCGTGCCGGGCATTCGTCCTGCAGGCGCGGATCTCGCCGACCAGCGTCGCGTGATGACACCGCGCGAAGCGGTCGATGCCGGCGCCGATATCATCGTCATCGGAAGGCCGATCAACGCCGCAGCCGATCCGGGTGAAGCCGCGCGTGCCATTCGCGAGAGCCTGAAATGAACAAAACCGAAAACAAGACCAAGGCGACCAAAGCGAGCGTGTCCGAATTCATCGCCGCCGTTCCCGACGAAGCGAAGCGCAACGACGCCAAAGCGCTGGTCAAGATGATGCAGTCCGCGACCCGCTAGAAGCCCGCGATGTGGGGACCGAGCATCATCGGCTTCGGGTCGGTACACTACGTCTATGACAGCGGGCGCGAAGGCGATATGCCGCTGATCGGTTTCTCGCCGCGAAAGCCGGCATTCGTTCTTTATGGCGTCGCGCGCGCCTCGGAGGCGATGCTCGACAAGCTCGGAAAGCACACGACCGGCAAGGGCTGCCTCTACATCAAGAAGCTCGCGGATGTGGACGTGAAGGTCCTGGAAAAGATGATCGCGTTCGCGGCCAGGGCAAAAAGCAAAAAACCGAAGGCGAAATGAGCTACACACTCTACGGCTCGCCGGGCACCGCCAGCATGTGCGTGCACTGGATGCTGATCGAACTGGGCGTGCCGTTCGAATTCAACGCCCTCGATTTCGCGACGGGCGCGACGAAGGATCCGGCCTATCTTAAGATCAATCCGGGCGGCCACGGGCCTGCGCTGGTGATCGACGGTCAGGCCTATGCGGAAACGGCAGCTCTGCTGATGATCCTGGCCGAGCGTCATCCCCAGCGCGGCTTCGCGCCGGCCATCGGCGCTGCGGACCGCGCCACCTATCTGCAATGGATGATCATCCTCGCCAACATGCTGATGCCGGCGTTCCGTCTTTTCTATTACGCCGATGAAGGCGCGGGGCCGCAGAATGCCGAAGCCACAAAGGCGCAGGCCGTCATCCGCATTGAAAAGGTTTTCAGC
>CAZCJI010000216.1:0-5798 GCA_964498625.1 uncultured Rhizobium sp. | reverse complement strand
GCCGTCGCCGTCCACCGCGCAAACCACAATGCCGGTCTCATCCGCGTTTTCGCCGCTGGTGGTTGCGGGATCAACGGCCACCACCACGCGCACCAAGTCATCCGGCGCGGCCGTCACGCGGGCTTCGTCTATCCATTCGCGCTGCCACAGCGCACCGGGCACATCGTTCAACAGTTCGGCATCCAATTCCTGTCTGCCCAAGCGCGTGCCCTGATAGCGCCGCACGATTTCATTCAGGAACGTGGGGGCCAAGTTCGCGGCATTTTCCCGGGTCGTGCCACGAGACACGACAACGTCCTGCCCTTCGCGCGCCAGCAAATCGCGGATCAGCTTGATGGGCCGTGGCGTGGTGGTCGCTACGCAGCGTGGGGCCTTGCCCAGCCGCAAGCCGAACATCGCCATGTCCCACGTCTCTATTACATATTGCCAACTGGCGAGTTCATCAGCCCAAAGCAGGTCATGCTGGGGGCCGCGCAAGCGGTCCGGTTCTTCCGCGCTGAACGCCGTGGCAATCGCGCCGTTGGGCCACGTCAGGCGGCGCTTGCTCACTTCATATATAGGGCGGCACCAAGGACTGGATACCGCAAGCAGACCGGACTCGCCTTCTATCATCACGTCGCGCAGATCGGCGCTGGTGGCACCCACCAATGCCACGCGCCGGGCACGCCCGCTTTCAACTTCCGCCCGCACATATTCACTGCCCGCACGTGTTTTGCCGAAGCCACGCCCGGCGAGCAGTAGCCAGATGGACCATGCGCCGGGCGGCGGCAGCTGGTTAGGCCGGGCGTGCAGCGTCCAGTCGGTTTCCAGCGCATCGGCAAGCTGGCGGAACATGGTTGGGGTGTCATGCGGCGTCGGCATGCGTGCCCTCGATCATCTGCGGCAGTTTCTGGGCTGGGGCAGCGTCATCCAGTTCTCGGAACGCCTGCACCACCGCGCGGCGCGCATCGGGGAACGGTGCAAGGGCTTGTATCAACTTGGTTTGCAAATTCAGGAATGTTGGGCTGGCCAAGATGTTGATGTTCGTCACGTTGTTGGGCGTGGCGTACTTCTGCAACCGGCCTGTCAGCTCGCTAAGGAAGCGCAAGTTTTCCAGCAGCCGTCCTGCCAGCACCGCCGTTGCATTGCGGTCGCCGGCTTCAACGCTGGCGTCGAAGGCGTGGTATAGCTTGCCGCGAATGTTCTGCAGATGATGCAACAGGCCGTTGCTTTCTTCCGTCAGCATCGCTTCCAGTTCAACACCGGGCTTCAATGCCTTAACCACCGCCGCGCTTTTCATGGCGGGGCTGACGTGGTTCTTAAAATGGCGGAACGCGGCGTCGGCAGAGACGGCGAAGCGTTCTGCTATCGCGCGCTTGGACACGCCGGAAGCCATTAGGTGTTCAATGCGGCTGCGTTCCACATGGACGCAGATCGTGCAGCGCGGGTTTGCCTTCTTCTGGCTATTTGATTTGCGCTTGGTCACGGTTCACCGATTAAAGGGGCGGTCCAGCGGCAGGAGGAAAGGAACCCGCCGCTGGACCTAGAAGCATGCGCATCCGCTCACATGCCCCGTTCTGTTCATTGCGCGTGTTGCGGCGCTAGCTGCCAGCCATCCCGCAACAACGCGGCGCTGTACATTGATGGGATCGTGTAAGTGCCGTCCGCGTTGGCAAACACCTGTCCAGCGGGAAGCTGCACAACGCTTGGCTCTCTGCCGGGCGGCGGAATGATGGTGACGAGCATCATGTGCAGTCCTCCATTGTCGCTTCCGGCTGACGCATCAAGCGTTCGGCGTATGTCTGCCAGTGCTGATGCGCGGCTTTGATTTCCCCTTGCATGGGCCACATCTCGTGGGTGACCGGCACGCTTTGCGCCGCTTCCGTTGCGCGCTGTTCTTCAAGGTAGCTGCGCAGGCCGAACAGATTGGCTGACTGCTCATTGGCCAGCGCGATGGTGGCATTCAGTTGTTCGCGCAGCGCCGCAACATCTTCTAACATCACAGCATGCACATAGTCGGGTAGTGCATTGCGCAGTGCGGTGACATCATTCACCGCCTGCGTTTGCCGCGCGCCATGTTCTGGTTCGGCGGCAGCGATTGTCGAACTGATGCGCTTTGCATTGGCCAACGCTTCTTCATTGCACTGGCGGGCGTAAGCATCGGCTACCGGCATCGGCCCTTCTGGATTGGCAGCCCACGCCTTCATGGCGTCTTCTTCGCAGCGTGTTTGGGTTTGCAGCACGCTAAGGCAGCGCGCCTCTACATCTTTGCCTGCTTGCATGCGGCCCCATACGACTCGCAGAGCGTCGTAGCGGTGCTGGGCAGCCGCTATGCGGGCAAGGTGGTTCGACAGCGCTGTGCGACTCCCTGTGGCCGCTGGCGTGGCGGTCGAAGGCGCGGCGGCGGGTACAACGGTTAGTGCGGTCATGCAGGCCCCTTTCCATGCGCTGCACCCGCAAAATGCCGGTGCGCTTGGCGGGCACCATTGCGCCGCATCCTGCGTCTGACAATTTCATTTAATCCGTGTACGCACTAACGCGCGCTGTGCAGCACGATACGTTCGTGCCGTGCGGTGCCAAGCGGGCAGCACAATTCGCGCCGCACACCCCCTATAAGGGCCTGCTCAAGGAAAAATAACTCAGGTGCGCAAACGGGATAGCGTTCTGCGATAGGTCCCGGGGTTGCAGCGGGGCATCGACAAGCGAAAATAATGCGCTGGCAGCACCCGGCGCGGGTGCCATGGCAGGACGGTACAGGCATGGCCCAAAGGGAAAGCCGTTCACTCGCAGCGCGGTAAGGCCGGGGCATTGGTGCGCGAGTGCGACGAGGCGCGAGAGTTTTTCGTCACCAGCACTATGCCACGCTGCATTCCGCGATGCTTCAACCTGCGCAGAGCGTGGAAGGTTGCAGTGAGGGTTGAAGCGCGAAAAAACCGTAGGCGCGGCTTGGCTTTGTAGCCCCTGCCGCTTCAACCACTTCAACCCTTCAACCTTTTTCAAAACCAACAGTTATACAAATACGATTGCCCGCCACCGCCCCTGTTGGGCTTTGCGCCGCCGTGGCTCCCAGCCTGCAAAACGGTTGAAGGTTGAAGTAGCGACGTTCCAATTGGGCATTACTCAAACCCCGCCAACGGCTTACGCACGCTTCAACCCTTGCTGCAACCTTGTGGGGTTGAAGCACGCCACCTACCCAGAGGCGGGCGGCGTAGCCCAAGGGGTGTTAGACTGTTCCGGCAGCCACAGCACGGGCATCTCCGGCAGCGCGTAGCCTCGCCTTTCAAAACGGCGGCTTCGAAGAAGCCGCTCCGGCTGGCGGTCCTTCGCCAGCCGTTTGCCAGCCACGATCATCGCGGGGCTTCCATTCGGTGGTGCTTGCATCCCATTCGCCGTGCAGACCCATCTTTTCTAGTTCGGCGCGCACTTCCAGAAGCGGACGCAGCTTGAACATGCGGCGTTGGCGACGGCGCACCTTATGCTCCATCGAGTCAGGCACGTTATGTACCGGGATTGGAATGCGCCCTTCTTCGCAGAAACATTCGCGGCTGACGTTGCGCCCCACGAAGTCGAGCCGACCGGCCATGTCCAGCTCTTTGGCGAGCAATGGTTCCATTCCCTTTTTCGCGCTCATGAGCAGGCTTGTTTCTTCAAAGTCCTCTCCGGCGCTTTCCAAAATGCCGCTTGAGCTGACCCAGCCTGCACCATCTGGCTTCCAGCCGTCGTGATCCGGCGCGACGCCGAACTCTGCCATCCTGATGATGGCATGCTGCCACGCTGGCCGGGTGTGTTGCTGCTGATCGTGCAGCGCGCTTGTTTTAGGTACGGCGCGAACGTCAAAGTCAGCCAGGTCATACGTCTTTAGAAAGTGCAGAAGGTTCTGGTAGCCGCCCTCAACCAAGTCGGCGTCTATCGCGGCGAAGTACGCAGTATCTTGTTGCTTGTCCTTGCCCACATCCAGCACGAAGTAACGCCGCTCATCCTCGCTGGCACGCACTGCGTAATCTTCGTTTGTGGACATGATCAGGTGGATGAAGTTTGGTGATTGTACGATGTCTTGGCCCTTGCCTTCGATGGCCAGCATGTCTTCGGTGATGATTGTCTTCAAAACCGAGTCATGTTTGCGGTCGCCAGCATAAAACGCCTCGTCGGCAAACAAGATGATGCAATCGCGCTGATGGGCATTGAAATGACCCGTTAAGTGCGCGGCGTTAGATATGTGCAGAAAGTGTCGCCCGAACAGCTTGCCGAAGTGCTTTGCAAACACACCTTTGCCGACACCCTTGCCGCCGCGCAGCACGACCGCAACGTGGCCCTGTTCACCGGGGCGCTGCACGGCGCGCGCTATCCAGCCCAATAGATAGCGGTAGTAGCCCTCGTTCCCCCGACACAGGTTATCGTGCAGGTGCCGCAGGAAAGACTCGTGCTTGGTCCCCGGAATGCTGTCGAAGGCGTAACCGCGCCACAGGTTATAAGCGTTCGGGATTTCCTGCTCGGGTGCAAACACGATGGTGGCGAAATCTATCCGCTGTTTGTGCGAAAGCCACCAATGCCCGACCGGACCCCATTCAGGCTTGCCGTCGTCATCATAGCCAATGATCACCGGCTTGTTCAGGTAGCGGTTGCGGAAATCTTGGAACGACTGCCGCGTAAGGCGTGGGCGCTTCAATACCGGGTCAATGACTTCTTCCATGACGCGGCACTTGCCACCCTCATTGCCGACCACGAAATGCAGCTCGTTTAGCTTGCGCAGCCACGGATCAATCGCTTCTTCTTTCGCGCGCGCCATTTGGCGCAGAGCGTACTTATCGATGTTGCTGCCCTTGTCCAGCACTGACGCGCTGATACCAAATTCTCTATCCGTAATGACACTGTAAATCACATCTTCCGGCACTTCCTTCCGATACAAGTTGCAAATGACATCAAACAGCCAGGACGAACGCGAATTGTCCTCTTTCGTTTCCTCCGGGTGATGGCCCTGTACGATGATGACTTTGACGCGCTCTGGGACTTCCCATTTGTCCAGTTCGCCCACGTCCGCGAGCCGCTCCACGTTGCCGCTGACCTTGATGCTATCCGTTGCGTTGCCACCGCCAAGGCTTTGCCCGTTGGGCAATTGAACCGGCACGGCTTTAGCAAAGTCAGCTATCGGGTAAGCAATATCGGCGGCAAACTTCTTGACGACACTGAGCGCGGGCTTGCGGCCCTTCTTCAACTTCTTGGCGTCCGGGATGTTCAAAGTACCCGGCAACCGCATGATGCGGTCTACGTTGTGGCAGTTGTCGCCGCCGAACAGAATTTCAAGCTGCACATTATATAGCTTGGCGTCCTCGTACTTGGCGTCGTCGCCGTCAATCGGCACCGGCTCTGCCAGCTTCCAGAAAGCTTGGTAGCCTCCGCCGCTGAACGTGATGACAGAAGGCTCCGGCACGCCAGATGGGAGATTGTTCGTTAGCTTCTCGTAGATGCGTGCGAACTCCGCCTTCAGGTGCGCAGCAATCGCGTCAGCCGTGAGATCTGGATTCGCAGGTCGTGCATCAATATCTACATGAAGCCAGTCCAGGGATTTGATGTCTGCGCGGCTTGCCTTCTGTTTGAACTCCCGCATGACGGTGTTCACGGAGAAGTACATATTGAATTTGCCGTTGTGTTCTTTAATCCACTTCCCCATTTCAGAGAACTGTTCCTTGGTGAACAGTCTACCGTGGACTTGCTTCTTGTCCGGTCGTATGGCGGTCAGTGCCCACGGGCCTTCTGGTGCCCAACGCTGCATGAAGTCTAGAGCGGCGTCGGTGCCGGTCTTGAGCATCGCGCTCGAAATA
>CAZCJI010000215.1:0-5810 GCA_964498625.1 uncultured Rhizobium sp. | reverse complement strand
CCTTCAGAACGACATAGAGGTCCAACTGCTGCGATCTCTGGTCGGCGCTCGGGTCGATCTGCAGGATGGCGCTGCTGAACAGGAACGGCAGCTGTTCCTTTAGTTGGGCATTGAAGGCGATCATGTCCGATTGGGGAATATTCAAGCCCGCAGTCGGATTGTTGGGGTCCAGCGGCGCCTTGAATAGAACAAACTCAGCATTCGCAGGTATCCAGCTTCCGTAAGTGATGTGAAGATTCGCATCGGTATCGAACACTACACTGCCGCTCGGGTTGAACGACGCATCGACGACGCCAGTGTTGAAGTTCGAAAGAACCGTAATGTTGAGCGTGCCGCCGGTTTCGATGTGGAAGCCTGCTGCATTCAGGGCCTCAGTGTCATTCGTGATCGTCAAGACACCCAGATTCTTGACGTCCACGGTCGCGCCAACACTCGAGTCAGCCGTGATCGCGCCGGTTACCGTTGCATAGCTGCCGATATTCAGTTCATCGGTACCGTAATCGCCACCGCCCCCAAACTTGATGTCGCCGATGATCTGGGCGGTGCTTTCACTCGAAAAGCCGAGCACGTTCACGATCTGATGACCGCCCTGGCCAAAATCGATGTCGCCCAAGATGGTCGCACTCTTTCCATCCTGCGCCTGATTGAGGATTTCCACCGCGGGGGAGGTCGAGAGTGTCAGATTGATCGCGACCGCGGACTGCAACTTGTTATCGAGCTGAGTGGCAAGAGCCTCGATCGTTCCGTTGTTCTGGATGTACGCCAATGTGCCCGAAGAATCCTCGATGGCGGTGGCGAACAGGCTGGCTATCGTCGTATCGCTCGACGACGCAACGGCCTCAATGAGCCCACTATTGATGATTGAAGGCAGCGTAGCGCCGACACTGATATCGATGGCAATCGCACTGTTGCCGTTTGTCGGACCCGTCGTTATCGCACTGATTGTGCCGCCATTGGCTGCATTTGAATTCACCAATGCAGCCAAGTCGGTCGGTAGCTTAAGGCCGAACGAGCCGGAGTACTTCATACAGTCGCAACCGCTGCTGTAGGAATATGTATCGTTCTTGCCGACGATCGCATTGGCGCCGATCGTGATTGCGTTGGAGCTTTCCGCCGTCGAACTGGATGTTGTATTTGCGGTCGCCGAGATTGTTCCGGAGTTAAACAGACCGCCGGTGAGCGTCGCCGTCGCCGATGGACCATCGCCCACGATATCCAGAGCTTCCGAACTTTGGTTGTAGTTCGACGGCGAAGCGATGATCGAACCACGATTGTATACGCTGAAACCCGGATCAACGAGGTCGCCGGTGTAAACACCAATCACCGCAGCCGTCGGCGTCAACGCAGCCTGAAGAGACGGCGAGATTTCGAACACTGGCGCGAAGCTCTGTCCTACAATGGAGGCTCCCGCAGTCCCATCGGTCGATGATGTCGGACCGGCGTTGTAAATGCCGCCGATAACGCTTCCACCGATGGCGAGCGCCGAGCCGGAAACCGGATTGCCGGTGGCGTTGGAGCCCGGCGAGTTCGTGCCGACGGTTCTGATCGCCCCGCGGTTGATGAAGCTTCCGAGATCCGTGCATCCCGGATCGACGGACTGGCTGCAAGGATTGATGCTGCCTGTAATCAGAACGCCTTGCGCGCCGGTGCCTGCCGCAAGCACGCTGGAGCCGGTATCGATCACGACATTGCCATTGATCGTTCCGCCCAGATCCAGTCCGATCACGCCCGTGGCCGTACTGGACGTAGAGCCGGTGACGGAGATGGCGCCGATTTGATCGATGTCGTTCACACTATCCACGAAGCCAACGCGGACATCGCCGTTGATGACGCCGTTGTTCTCGAAACCGATGACGCCGGTGGACGTACCTGTGAGACTGGTCGTCTGCATGCTCAGAGTGCCGAACGTGATGTTCCCGTCCATGATGACCGAGCTGTCGACAAGAACGCCGATGCCGCCGTCGCCCGTAATGGTGATCGTGCCGTCACCCAGATCGACGTTGCCCGTATAGGTATTCGGAGGGGGTATCGAGCCGTCATCGGTTGTCGGCCCCTCGAACCAGAGGCCGCGCTTGTTTGTGCCCGTACCCGACAGATCAATCGTGCCCTGTTCGAGAATGCCTTCCACCACATGCGCGCAGGTATTCGTTACAGCGCAGCCCGCCGCGTTCGTCGCGTTGATACTTTGCGTGGTGAGATCGGTCAGAATGCCGACCGCACCGTTCGTGTTCTTGAAAGATAGAGTCGTACCCTCGACTTGGGCGAAGCTATTGTCGGAATTGATCGTGACGGCCGGCGTGGTGCCGCCTGAGATCGTGATGGCGCCGCCAGTGTCGAGTTTGATGTCGGCAGGAGTTAGGCTTCCATCCGGGTTCGCCGTCGCTGTCGCGATCGGCGTCGTGATTTCGGTCGTGATGTCGTCCAGGGGATCCTGCTGGGCGAACGCCGGCATTCCAGCGGACGCAGCCAGCACCACAGACAGCACCAGGATCTGCTTTTTCAAGTCGAACCCCTTGTTTTCTCAGGCCGTTCAGTATCTTGGGCGGCACAAGCCCCTAAGACGCTGCTGGCGTCAATCCAAAAAACGTCCCGGCGCGCCTTTGTCCCAGCCAGCCTGGCGCCGCCGGGGTCGGACGATACACAAAACCGGCACTGTCACCTAGCCTTGCTGCCATCTAAACGCAAATTGCCCCTTTTTAATCAGGTATTAGCGGGTGGGGGCAAGAATGGGCGGGGTGTCATCCTTAATGACCGGACCACCCGTTCATGCAGCACATCCGGCGCACCAGCTTTGCCAAGCTGACCCAAGAGGATCTAACCGCAGCCATCGCGCGGCACGAGATGCTTTATTCCGGGCGTATGGGTGGGGCGCGCGCCGTGTTCGCATTCTGCGACCTCAGCGGCCTCGACCTGTCGGGGCATAATCTCGCAGACGCCGATTTTACGGGCGCGGCTCTCGAAGAGACCAACCTCGCCGGAACGCGCCTGGATTCAGCGAATTTCTTCGGTGCCGATCTGCGCAGGGCCAACCTAGCCGCAGCGAGTCTCAAACGCGCCGATCTGCGTGGCGCAAGCCTGCGTGGCGCCAATCTGAGCGGCGCCAATCTCTATGAAGCGGACATGCGCGAAGGCACGATCGCGGAGAAGGACAGATACGGCAATCTGCGCATCCTGCAACACGATATCGGTCCATCGGAGATGCCGGGCGCCTTGCTCAACTCAGCCAATCTGGAACGCGCCAAGATGAGCGGCGCAATGGCGGCGCAGGCGGATTTCACCGATGCGATCATGAAAGGTTGCTGGCTCGTGCGCGCCAACCTCAGACAGGCGACACTTTCCGGCGCCAATCTGGAGAACGCCGATCTTTCGAACTGCGATCTTTCCGGCGCCAATCTCAGCGGTGCAATTCTCATTGGCGCGCAGATGACCAACGCCCTGACGCAGGGCACCGATATGACCGATGCTCTGACAGACGCCACGTCGGGCCGGAGCATTGACGATCTGCCAATGCCCATCGAAGAGTTGTTGGCGGTGCATTCACGCTGGGTGGAAACGGACGGTCGCGAGGGCCAGCCCGCCGATCTCAGCCGTCTGGATTTGCGCACGTTCGGGTCGTTCGCACATCGCATGCTGACCGCGCTGATCGCGCCGGGCGCCAATTTCTACAGGCAATGTCTCGAAGGCGTGTCGCTGCAAGGCAGCAATTTGCAGGGCGCCGATCTGCGCTCGGCCAGGCTGGTCGGCGCCGATCTGCGCGGCGTGAACCTTACCGGCGCCAAACTCGGCAACGCCGATCTGCGCGACTGCAAGATCGGCCCACTGATGATTTCGGATTCGCGTCTCTTGCCCGCGCGTCTGGACAAGGCGACCGCGCGTTATGCGGATTTCCGCGGCGCCGATCTTCGTGGCGTCAATTTCACCGGCACCGATCTCGCCTACGCCAACCTCCATGACGCCGATCTTCGTGGCGCCAATATCGATGCCGCCGATACAGCCGGTGCAAAGCTCATGCACGAAATGGCGCAGACAACAGCGGCCTCCGCCTGAAACGTCTGGCTATAAGGCGAAGATCAGAGAAAGATTGTTGGCCGGCATTTCGACCGTTTTCCGCAAGGAAAATCCAAACCGTCCGGCTTCGCGCTCAACGTCGCCAATATCCCGCACCCCAAAAGCCGGATCGCGTTCCTTGAGCCACATATCGAAAGCCTCATTGGAGGGCGCGGTATGCCGGCCGTCGCGCTTGTAAGGCCCATAGAGAAAAACAACCCCGCCATGATGCAGCGATCGCGATGCGCCTTTGAACAGCCCCGGCGTCGATGTCCAAGGCGAATAGTGAACCATATTGATAGCCACGATCGCGTCGAACGATCCCGAGACACCCCAATCCTCGGCGTTCACGTCGATGGCAAGCGGAAGGGCCACATTGCCCAGCCCCTCATGCGCAATCCAAGCCGCTATGCTCGCGCGAGATTCCGGATCGGGATCGCTCGTCTGCCATGAAATGCCCGGCATTGCGCGCGCGAATATCACCGCGTGCTCGCCGCTGCCGGATGCGATTTCGAGCACGCGGCCCTGATCCGGTAACATCTCTTTCAATACCGCGAGGATCGGTGTCGCATTGCGCGCTGTGGAAGGTGAGAAGCGGCGCGCGTCCATCAGGCACGCGGCGACGTTTTGCTTCTGATGAACTGGCCGAGCCGTTGAAGACTGACGCGTGCCTCCGGCACACGGGAATTTGCCTGAAAGACGTGTTGCATACCGTCGTAAATCTCGACGCTGACGGGCGTGCCCGCTTCCGCCGCGCGGTCGCCGATGCGGCCTGCGTCGTCCTTGAGGATTTCCGAGCCTCCGGCGTGCACCATGATCGGCGGAAAGTCGCGAAAATTCGCAAAAACCGGACTGGCATAGGCATCGCAGGGGTTGTTCTTGCGCAGATAGTTCCGCGCACTCAGGAACAGCAGTTCCCAATTCAGAGCCGCGTCGTCGCGCGCTTTGGTCATCATGCTCATGCCGGACAGCGAAAGGTCGGCCCAGGGCGACATCGCGACACCGGCCGCCGGCATCGCCAGTCCCGCATTGCGCGCGGCAAGCAGGATAGCGAACGCAAGTCCGCCGCCCGATCCATCCCCCGCGATGATGATGGATTTTGGATCGGTGCCCTTTGACAGCAGATGCCGATAGGCGTCGATGCCGTCACGGACGGCCGCGGGAAAAGCGAATTCCGGCGCTAAGCGATAGACCGGCGTGAAGGCCTCCGCCTCCGCGGCCTGGCACAGGCGCCCGATAAGAGGGCGATGCGTCTCCGGCGATCCCGTAATGTAGCCGCCGCCGTGAAAATAGAGGACGGTCCGTTTGGCCGAAGCGGCAGGCCGTGCCCATTCGCCCTTGATCGGTCCCACCTGACCCGACTCGAACGCCACATCATTCGGCGCGGCGCCATAACGTTCGAAGAGATTGATGTATTGACCGCGCAGTTCCGCGATATCCGTATTCGCATCGCTGCGCGAGCGCGAAAGGCGCGCGAAACGGCGAAACGGGTTGCTTTGCCAGGTGGGCATTTGCGGTGCTCGGGATGCGCGCGGAGGATAGTGCCAGCGATACGAGCATGTCACGCCGGTAGGCGAAAACATCCGATATATGGTTAGCACGCAAACGAAGAGGCCGGGAGCTTTCGCCGCCCGGCCTTTCGCGAACCAACCTCAGAGGGGGAGCCGAGGGGTCTTGATCAGGCCGCCGCTCTGGAGCCTTCGATCGTCTTCAGTTCCGGCGCATTGATCTGGATGCGGCGGGGCTTCTTCTCTTCCGGAACG
>CAZCJI010000214.1:0-5810 GCA_964498625.1 uncultured Rhizobium sp. | reverse complement strand
TGATCGCATCGTCGGTCGCCATCAGCCGGGTGGAGACATCGCTGTTCTGGCGGATAATCGTGTTCACCAGGTTCTCGATGCGATCGAGTTCGTCGAGTGTCACGGGCTTGGGATGGCTGAAATCGAAACGCAACCGGTCGGGCGCGACGAGCGATCCCTTCTGGCTGACGTGCGGGCCGAGCACGCGCTTGAGCGCGGCATGCAGAAGATGTGTGGCCGAATGGTTGGCGCGTGTCGCGCGGCGGCGCTCGCCATCGACTTTCAGATCGACGGCATCGGTGACGGCGAAACTCCCCTTCGTCACTTCGACGACGTGAACATGCAAACTGCCGAGTTTCTTGTCGGTATCGACGACCTTGCCCTCGCCTTTCGCAGACCGGATCGTACCCTGGTCGCCGACCTGGCCGCCGGACTCGCCATAGAACGGAGTCTGGTTGGTCAGGATCAGAACCGTCTCGCCTCCGCTGGCGCTCATGGTGCGATGCGCGCCTTTCATCATGGCCACGATCACGCCTTCGGCCGCTTCGGTGTCGTAGCCGAGGAATTCGGTGTTGCCGATCTCGTCGCGGATCGCGAACCATTGCGCATCGGCCGCCGCCTCGCCCGAACCTGCCCACGCCTTGCGGGCTTCGGCGCGTTGCTTCTCCATCGCCGCATTGAAGCCGGCTTTATCGACTGTGATGCCACGTGCCTTTAGCGCGTCTTCCGTCAGATCGAGCGGGAAGCCGTACGTGTCGTAAAGCTTGAACGCGGTTTCGCCGCCGAGCACGGCGTCTTTGCCGAGCATCGCGGTCTCCTCATCCAGCAGTTTCAGGCCGCGCGCGAGCGTGACGCGGAAGCGTTCTTCCTCCAGGCGCTGCGTTTCGGCGATCAGCGCTTCGGCGCGCTTGAGTTCGGGATAGGCCCCACCCATCTCCGCCACCAGTGTCGGCACGAGCCGGTACATCAAGGGATCGCGCGATCCGATCAGATGCGCGTGGCGCATGGCGCGGCGCATGATGCGGCGAAGCACATAGCCGCGGCCTTCGTTCGACGGCAGCACGCCATCGGCAATCAGGAACGACGACGAGCGCAGATGGTCGGCGATCACACGGTGCGAGAAATGCGCCTCGCCCGCATCCTTCGCGCCGGTGAGTTCGACCGAAGCGCCGATCAGATGGCGGAACAGATCGATATCGTAATTGTCGTGAACGCCCTGCATCACCGCGGCGATGCGCTCGAGCCCCATGCCGGTGTCGATCGAGGGCTTCGGCAGATTGAGACGCGTCGCGGCATCGACCTGCTCGAACTGCATGAAGACCAGATTCCAGATTTCGATAAAGCGGTCGCCGTCTTCTTCCGGCGTGCCCGGCGGTCCGCCGGGAATGTGATCGCCGTGATCGTAGAAGATTTCCGAACACGGCCCACACGGACCGGTGTCGCCCATCGACCAGAAATTCGCCGAAGTCGGGATGCGGACGATGCGGTCGTCGGAGAAGCCTGCAATCTTCTTCCACAGCGCGAACGCATCGTCGTCGTCGGCATAGACGGTCGCGAGCAGGCGCGCTTTCGGGATCCCGAAATCCTTCGTGATCAGGTCCCAGGCGAATTTGATCGCATCTTCCTTGAAGTAGTCGCCGAAGGAGAAATTCCCCAGCATCTCGAAGAAGGTGTGATGGCGCGCGGTGTAGCCGACATTGTCGAGGTCGTTGTGCTTACCGCCGGCGCGCACGCATTTCTGGCTCGACGCGGCGCGGCTGTAGGGCCGCTTTTCGGCGCCGGTAAAGACGTTCTTGAACTGCACCATGCCGGCATTGGTGAAGAGCAATGTCGGATCGTTGCGCGGAACGAGCGGCGACGACGCCACGACCTGATGGCCGTGGTTGCGGAAAAACTCCAGGAATCCGGCGCGAATCTCGTTCAGGCTCTTCATGGAATTGCTTGTAGCGGCGAGGCGATAGCCGGGTCAAAGCCTGGCCCTAGAAAAGCGAAGGGGCGCCGCTTCCGGCGCCCCTTCTGGAGCCGTTCCCCATGCCAACAGGGAACAGGCAAACCTCTTCGCTCTCAGTCCTCTTCGGCAGAGGCCGAGTCGTCGCCACCCAGGGCCAGCGCGCCGCTGAGCACCCCCGCATTCTCGCGGATCTGGGCTTCGATCTTGCCGGCGATCTCGGCGTTCTGGGTAAGGAAATTCTTGGCGGCTTCGCGGCCCTGGCCGATGCGCGTGCCGTCATAGGAGTACCAGGAGCCCGACTTCTCCACGATCCCGGCCTTGACGCCGAGGTCGATCAGCTCACCGACCTTGGACACGCCGTGCCCATACATGATGTCGAACTCGACCTGCTTGAAGGGCGGCGCGACCTTGTTCTTGACCACTTTCACACGCGTCTGGTTGCCCACGACCTCGTCGCGGTCCTTGATCGAACCGATGCGGCGGATGTCGAGGCGCACTGAGGAATAGAACTTAAGCGCATTGCCGCCGGTCGTGGTTTCCGGGCTTCCGAACATGATACCGATCTTCATGCGGATCTGGTTGATGAAGATGACGATGGTGTTGGATTTGGAGATCGAGGCCGTCAGCTTGCGCAGCGCCTGGCTCATCAGACGGGCCTGAAGACCGGGAAGGGAATCGCCCATCTCGCCTTCGAGTTCGGCCTTCGGCGTGAGCGCCGCGACCGAGTCGATGACGATGATGTCGATGCCGCCGGACCGCACCAGCGTATCGGTGATCTCCAGCGCCTGCTCGCCCGTGTCGGGCTGCGAAATCAGCATTTCGTCGATATCGACGCCGAGCTTCTTGGCATAGACCGGATCGAGCGCGTGTTCGGCATCGATATAGGCGGCGATGCCGCCCTTCTTCTGCGCCTCTGCCACCGCATGCAGCGCAAGCGTTGTCTTGCCGGAGGATTCCGGCCCGTAAATCTCGATCACGCGGCCGCGCGGCAATCCGCCGATACCGAGCGCGATGTCGAGCCCGAGCGAGCCGGTGGAAACCGTGTCGGTGTCCACGGCCAGGTCGCGCTGGCCGAGCTTCATCACCGAGCCCTTGCCGAAGGCACGATCGATCTGGCTGAGCGCCGCCTCAAGGGCGCGCTTGCGCTCGCTGTTGTCTTCTTTGCCTACGACCCGCAATGCCGCCTGACTCATGGATTCGTCTCCTTATTCCACAGCGCTCCCCCCTTTCCCAGTGAAATTGGGACGCCACGGTCCGCGACTTTGTACACACTTTGTTCTTGTTGGCAACATGGTCTATAAATACCTGTTTTTCATGGGATATTTCTGTTCCGTTCTGATCTTGTTCGACCAATTCCGTCCCCGCCCTTCGCGGGATTTGGAACGGCCAATACGCATCCCGCAGAAGGGTGATTCCCTTGTCCACGAACAGGCGCTGCTTCGGTCCCCAAAAGCCCTTGCCAGCGCATTCAAACGAGCGTTTGACAGGGCGAGGTGCATGGGTATAGTCCCCGCCTTTCCGCGGCCCGGAGGCCGGAAACCGCGGTTTTCCGCCAATTTTTTCGGGTACTCGATGACCAAACGCGCCACTGCCAAGTACAAGCTCGACCGCCGCATGGGCGAAAGTGTGTGGGGACGTCCCAAGAGCCCCGTCAACAAGCGCTCCTACGGACCGGGCCAGCATGGTCAGCGCCGCGCCAAGAAGCTCTCGGACTACGGCACGCAGCTGCAGGCCAAGCAGAAGCTCAAGGGCTATTACGGCAACATCACCGAGCGTCAGTTCCGCAAATATTATCAGGAAGCCTCGCGCCGTCCCGGCGATACCGGCGAGAACATGATCGGCCTGCTCGAAACCCGTCTCGACGCCGTCGTCTATCGCGCCAAATTCGCGCCGACGCCGTTCGCCGCGCGCCAGCTCGTCAGCCACGGCCATGTGAAGGTCAACGGCCGCCGCGTGACAGTCGCGAGTTATCAGGTCAAGGAAGGCTCAACCGTCGAACTCACCGCCAAGGCGCGCGACATGGCGCTGGTGATCGATGCCTCCAAGAGCGCCGAGCGTGACACGCCGGACTATGTCGAAGCCGACCACAACAAGATGACGGGCAAGCTGCTGCGCGTGCCCAAGCTCTCCGATGTTCCCTATGCGGTGCAGATGCAACCGCATCTGATCGTCGAATTCTACTCGCGCTGATTTTGCGCGGTTGAAAATACAAAGGCCGCGGATCGTCTCCGCGGCCTTTTTGTTTTCTAGGTGCCGGCCCGTCATGGCTCAAGCTTGGCGTACAATTTCCGAATAGTATTCCTAGCGCGTTATTCGTTGTTACTCTCCGCGCCCGGAAGAAGCAGTTCGTCGGGCAGAACATCTTCGAGGGTAGCCGACGAAACTTCTTTTGAAGCCATCGCTCGTGCTTTCACAAGGCGGCTCTCGAGTTCAGCGGGAATTTTGGCCCAGAGAAATTCAATCTCTTGCGGCGTACGTCCGCCAGCCTTTTCTTTCAGACAAGCAGCATACATGCTTTCTTCCGTCAGCACGATGTATCTTTTTGTGGGGGCCTCAGCCAATAACAAAAAAAGCATGTCAGAGCGGAGCTTCATCATCTTTCCAACCGCATGCTTTCCGCCAGATGTCTTCGAACCGCTTGTCGAAATGGACGCGACTATCGATTTGTCGACATTGACAGCATCGAAATCGAACACGCCTCCAGACAAAAGCTTGATGCGATTTCGGTAGAAATCCTGCCTAAACCGTTCGCGCATCCAATTTTCACGAACCCAATCTTCAACTTCGACCTGAACGCGTGTATCAGCCATGACGCAATCTCACCTCACGCCGCGACGAGCTTAAGTTCGATGCGGCGGCCGACGGCGTTGGCGTAGCGCTCCAGCGTTTTCAAGTTCGGCGGGTTGCGGCCGCTTTCGATACGGGCAATCACCGATTGGGTTGTGCGCATCTTCTTCGCGACATCGGCCTGCGTCATGCCCGCTTTGGTGCGCGCCTTGATCAGCGCAAGTGCGAGCGCGAACTCGGGTTCGAGCCGCTCGTACTCCGCACGGAACGACGGACTCTTCATCCATTCGTCTTTGAGTTTCTTGAACGGGATCGTCATCACTCCAACTCCTTTGCACGCGTAAGTGCCAGACGGATCGCCTGCGGCGGGGTCTTCTGCTTCTTCTTCACGAAGGCATGCAGGATGATTATCCGCCTTCCTCGCATCGTCACATAGATCGCGCGCGCAATACCGTCACGGCCGCTCATACGCATTTCCCACAGTTTGTCGCGCAGCGGTTTCACATGCGGCGCCTTCATCCGCTCCGGTCCCACCGCGATCATCATCTCGACGATGTGGGTGAGCCGGGCGCGGATATCCTCAGGCAGCACGGCGATCTCGGCCCGCACAATGTCATTCAGGACTTCGACGCGCCAGGCATCCATGGAAGAGGAGTATAGCAGTTATGCGATAATAACAAGCGCCTTGGCGACAGGATGAGATTCTGGCCTAAGCGTAACCTCGCGGTCTTTTTATTTGCGCGATCCGTCAGGCCGCTTTCTGCTCTCTGCCAAACAGGAGATATCCATGCGCCGTGCCGTTCTGCTTGCCTGCCTCATCTGCAGCCCCGCCTTCGCCGCGCAGGCCGATGACAGCGCGATCCTGAAGGCCAAGATGCAGTCGCTGATGGATGCGGTCGCACCCGGCGACAAGACGCCTTGGGCCGCGATCCTCGACAAGCGCTTTGTGACCACGGACGAGAACGGCGAGGTCTACGATTACGACCAGATTCTCGACCAGATCGCGCCGCTGCCCAAAGGCTCGTCCGGCAGCATCCTGGTGACCGAATGGAGCGCACGGATTTTCGGCAACAGCGCCGTCACCACCGAACTC
>CAZCJI010000213.1:0-5820 GCA_964498625.1 uncultured Rhizobium sp. | reverse complement strand
TTCATCTCGCCGGAAGGCGGCGGCAAGGACGTGTTCGTCCATGCCACGGCCGTCGAAGCGGCGGGCATGCGCTCCCTGCAGGAAGGCCAGAAAGTGTCGTTCGACGTCGTTCCCGACGCGCGCGGCGCCAAGGCGGCGAATCTGAAGGCCGTCTAATTCCGGCTTGAAGACTTTCGTGAAATTGGGCGGTGGGAGAAATCCCGCCGCCCTTTTCATTTGCGGCTACTGGTTCGGCGCTTCGGCGCGGAATTGTATTCCAACACGCTTCTGTCCCGTCGGCGGCGGCGAGAATTTCACGGTGGCCGGCGCCTGCGTGCTGCCGGCGATCGACGCGGTCACGCTGTAAAGACCTTTCGGCAACTGCAGCAGAACCCACGGCCCCTGACAATCGAACTCCGCGAGCACGGCGCCGGTGTTGTTCATCAGCTTGACGTGTTCGTTGGAGACGAATTGCGCGCCGCTATTGGAGAACTCAAGCCTGATCGGATAGCTCGCGAATGAATTGCTGTCCTTGTCCGAACCGACGCCGCTGCATACGGCGGTGATGTCGCCCATCTTCACCGGCGCATCCATTGGTAGGACGGCGGCCGCCACTCCTGTTGTGACCAGTGCAACACCGGCGAGAGCTGTGGCTAACGCGAAGAATTTCATGGCGAATTGTCCTTTTCCAAATGCGCGCGGCGTATCCGGCCGCCGTGACCCGACCACGTAACGCCGCAGGCTGGCCACCGTTCCCGCTTCGGCTATACTCTCCGCCAAGTTGCAGTTCGGGGGAATGATGCAAAAGTTGATCTGGGCGGCGCCCATTCTGGCGCTTGCCGCCTCGCCATGTCTGGCCGCGACCAAGGCGCACGCGGTGGCGCATATGAAAACGCTCGACGGCGCGGCCGCTGGCACCGTTGATTTCGGGCAGAGCAATCACGGCGTGCTGATCACCTTCGATCTGCACGGGCTGCCGCCCGGCGCACACGGCATCCACATCCACACCAGCGGCAATTGCGACGCCAAGACGAAGTTCACCAGCGCGGGTCCGCATTTTTCGCCGGAGCCGAAGAACCACGGCTTCATGGTCAAGGGCGGCCCACATCCCGGCGATCTGCCGAACCAGTTCGCGGCCGGCGACGGTTCGCTCCATGCGTCCACGATCAGCAACATGTTCTCGCTCGGCAACGGCAAGAAATCGATCTTCGACCGCGACGGCGCCGCGATCATCGTGACCGCGAAGGGCGACGACTATACGAGCCAGCCCGCGGGCAACACCGGCGACCGTATCGCCTGCGGCGTGATCATCCGCACCGCCGGGCCAAAGCCGCGCAAAGGTGCCAAGCGCAACGCGCATACATAATTGGTGCATGCTGCGCCAGATCCAAGAGATTCGGCGCGATGCTCACGCTTCACCAGATGCATATCTCCGGCAATTGCTACAAGGCGCGGCTTTGCGCGCGCCAGCTCGGCATTCCGCTCGCGCTGAAAGATTATGGGCTGAAGGACGGATCGACACGCACGCCGGAATTCCTCGCGAAGAATCCCAACGGCCGCGTACCGATGCTGGAGTTCGACGACGGACGCGTCCTGCCGGAGTCCGGTGCGATCCTTTGGTATCTCGCCGAAGGCACCAAGCTCGTCCCGGACGACAAATGGGGTCGCGCCGAGGCCCTGCAATGGATGTTCTTCGAACAGTACAGCCACGAGCCCTATATCGCGGTGGCGCGCTTCTGGCTGACCTACGCGGACAAGTCGCGGCTCGATCAGAAGCGTCATCTTGTCGGCGAATGGCACACACAGGGCAACGCCGCGCTCGCAGTGATGGAAACCCATCTTGCGAAGAACGAATGGTTCGCCGGCGGGCGTTACTCCATCGCCGATATCGCTCTATACGCCTACACCCACGCTGCCGCTGAAGGCGGCTTCGATCTATCGCGTTATCCTGCGCTTGGCGCGTGGCTCACGCGGGTGACGCGGCAGCCGGGATACATCCCGATTCAGGAGACCTGGTAGGGGCGCCGTGCCGGCGAAATCGTCTTAGTGGTGCACCAGGGAATCGCGTGCCTGCATCTTCTCGAGCTCATGCTCATTCTGATGACGGATGTCGTCCCACTCGCGAGCGGTACGGCATTCGCGACGACCGCCGAGGCGGCTTCCGGTCTTTGCGGCCAAGGTACGGCATTCCACCTTGTCCGGGTCGCTTGCCGCCAAAGGCGCCTGCGCCGAAGCCGAGGCGGGAGCCGGCGAAGTCGAAGCTGGCGCCACCGGATCGGCGGATGCACTCGCGATCAGAACCACCGCGATGGATGCGACAGAGAGAACAAAACCACGCATGACGATCCCCCCTTTTTTGTCGGACTATTCAGGAACAACTATAAGCGAATACATCCGCCACCGAAAACAAATCCGGCCATCACGAGTCCGTGCAGGCCCAAGCGACGGCTTGCTTCGAGGGGTCACCAGAATCCCGGCTTCGTCCCATTGAAATCCACCATGACACTTCCCTTTGGTTGGTGAGCGTCCAGGTTAACAATGCCGACACCCCCTACACGAAGACCCTCCCTGGCGTAGAATCCCACCTTGCCCGATTCGGCGGGGCATGACGGGAAGGAAAACGATCATGGACAATTCGCGTAAACTCGGGGCGGAGTTCATCGGCACATTCTGGCTGGTCTTGGGCGGTTGCGGATCGGCGGTTCTGGCCGCCGCGATACCGCAATTCGGGATCGGCTATGCCGGTGTTGCGCTTGCCTTCGGGCTGACCGTGCTCACCGGCGCCTATGCGCTTGGGCATATCTCCGGCGGTCATTTCAACCCGGCGGTGACCTTCGGCCTCTTCATGGCGGGCCGGTTTCCGGCAAAGGACATCATTCCCTACTGGATCGCACAGGTCATCGGCGGACTGGTCGCTGGCGGCGTGCTGTACGTGATCGCAAGCGGCGCGGCCGGGTTCGATCCTACCGCGGGTTTTGCGTCTAACGGATTCGCGGAACATTCCCCGCAGGGCTATTCGATGTTGGCTTGCGCCGTATGCGAGATCGTCATGACTTTCATGTTCCTGATGGTCATTCTGGGCGCCACCTCCTACACCGAACCGCAGGGCTTCGCGCCCATTGCCATCGGGCTCGCGCTGACGCTGATTCACCTCATCTCCATTCCGGTGACCAACACCTCGGTAAATCCGGCGCGATCGATGGGTGTGGCGATCTATCAGGGAGGCTGGGCCATCCATCAGCTCTGGTTCTTCTGGGTCATGCCGCTGATCGGGGCCGGTCTGGCCGGCATCGTGCAACGCTGGCTGTCCGGCGGAGACCGCACACCGGTACAGTCGAAGATGTAATTCTGCCTTGCTTGCCTTTCGGCGGTTCGCGCCTATTTTCGGGTGCGACCGTTGAGAGGCAGACTTGGCTTCCAAAACCGCGGAGAAACGCCGTATCGATGCCGACGCCCTGCGCCGGGCGTTGACGGCGCTTGCGCAAGCGGAGACAGACAAAGCGAAGCTCCGCGCCGAAGCGCTTGCGCTTATCAAGGCGCAATTTCAGGACGCAGGCGCGCGTGTTCGCGTTGATTTCGAAAACGGTGCGCTTTCGGGACTGGATGCCGCGCGCGCATTGTCTCGCATTCAGGACAGCCTCATTCAGGTGCTCTACGACTTCGCTACCAAGCATTTCTACTACGCGCAGAATCCCACCGCTTCCGAGCATCTCGCGATTATCGCAACGGGTGGCTACGGCCGCGGCGAGCTTGCACCCGGTTCCGATATCGATCTCCTGTTCCTGCGGCCATACAAGGAAACATCGTGGGGCGAGAGCGTCGTCGAGTTCGTTCTCTACATGCTCTGGGATCTCGGCCTGAAGGTTGGACAGGCCGCCCGTTCTCTTCCCGAGACCTTGCGCCTCGCGAAACAGGACGCAACGGTCCGCACGGCATTGATCGAGGCGCGCTACCTTGCAGGGGACAAAAAGCTGTTCGAGGAACTGCGCAAGCAATTCCGCGCCGAAGCAACGGCGACGGCAGGTCTCGACTTCGTGAAGGCCAAGCTGGCAGAACGCGACGTTCGTCACGCGCGGCAGGGCGAGAGCCGCTATTTCGTCGAACCCAATGTCAAAGAGGGTAAGGGGGGTCTGCGAGATCTGCAGACGCTATACTGGATCGGAAAATTTCTCTATCACGAGGACGACGCGGCGGCGCTCGTCTCCCATCACGTGTTCACGCAGGATGAGTACGAGACGTTCCGCAAAGCGGAAGCCTTCTTGTGGGAGGTCCGTGTCCGCCTTCACTATTTGACTGGTCGGGCTGAAGAACGGCTGTCGTTCGATGCGCAGCCGACACTTGCCAGACAGATGGAATTCACGGGGGCCGATTCCCGGCAAGCCGTCGAAGCCTTCATGAAGTCCTATTTCCTGGTGGCCAAGGACGTCGGAGACCTCACGCGCATCTTCTGCGCCGCGCTGGAGGAGCAGAACCACAAGCCAAGGCCGTCCCTGACGCGGTTGCTGCCGGGCTTTCTCAAGCCTCGTAGCGGCGAGGAGGACTTTTTTGTCGAGAACGGACGCCTGAACGCGCGTGCGAACGCTTTCGCGCGAGACCCGGTGAATCTGCTTCGGATTTTCCACATCGCGGATGAGAAGAATGTCGATGTGCATCCCAATGCGCTGCGCACGATCACCCGATCGCTCGATCTGATTACCGACGACGTCCGCAATGACGGTGAAGCGAACAGGATATTCCTCGGAGTGCTGTCGTCACGCCGGGATCCGGAGCGCGCGCTGCGCTGGATGAACGAATCCGGTGTGTTCGGCCGGTTCGTGCCCGAATTCGGTCGCGTCGTCGGACTGATGCAGTTCAACATGTATCACCACTTTACGGTCGACGAGCATCTGATACGCGCTGTTGGGAACGTGGCCGCGATTGAACGTGGAGAGCTGAAAACCGAGCACCCGCTTTCCAGCGACATCGTCAAACGCATCAAGAGCCGGGAGACGCTGTACTGCGCGATGCTGCTGCACGACATTGCGAAAGGAATGTCCGGCGACCACTCCGACGAAGGCGCCGAGATCGCAGAGAGGCTTTGCCCGCGCTGGGGCCTGTCGCCGGAAGACACCGCTGCCGTCGCATGGCTGGTGAAGAACCATCTTGTGATGAGTGACACCGCGCAACGGCGCGATATATCCGATCCCAAGACCGTACGCGATTTCGTCGGCGTGGTGCAGACGCCCGAAATACTGCGCCTGCTGCTCGTGTTGACGGTCGCCGATATCCGCGCGGTCGGTCCCGGCGTGTGGAACGGCTGGAAGGGCCAGCTTCTGCGCGAACTTTATTACGAAGCAGAAGCCCTGATGACCGGCGGCGACGCGGCACCGGCCCGCTCTGCGCGTATCGAACAGGCAAAGACCGATCTCGCGGACCGCATCGCGGATTTCCCCGAGCCTGCACGCGAACATGCGCTCGCCCGTCACCACGATTCTTATTGGCTAACCTTCGACGGCGCCGCGCACGAACGGCATGCGCGTTTGATGAAGCGGATCGACGACGCGGGCGATCTGATGGCGATGACAGCCGAAAGCAACGATTTCCGCGCGGTGACGGAGATCGTGATCTACGCGCCCGATCGTCCGGGCTTGTTCGCAACACTTGCCGGCGAGATTTCCGCATCGGGAGGCTCCATCGTGGATGCGAAAGTCTTCACGACGACGGATGGTCATGCTCTCGACGTGTTCTCCGTGCAGGATGCTGAAGGGGAGCCGTTCGGCGATGCGGCGCGCGCGGAGCGCCTGCGTAAAGCGCTCCTGAAGACACTGACTGGTGGGGCACAGCCTCAGCGGCAATTCACTG
>CAZCJI010000212.1:0-5822 GCA_964498625.1 uncultured Rhizobium sp. | reverse complement strand
TCCATACTGGAGGCATGGAGCTGTAAGATCTGACTGAGCGCGGTCTCAAACCGGCGCGCCATAGCACAAACGAAAAAGCCCCGTCGGTTTCTCGACGAGGCTCTACATGCCAGTGATGTGTGGTGCGGTTAGCGCGGTGGCCGACAATGGGGCACCGGTCAATAACGTTGCTCTGCTTGATGGCCGAACCCCGTACAGCGCGTTGATCGCTCCTGCCCGATTTTCCAGGCCTGACGGTCTTGGTGTCATTGCCGTCAAAAACCGCCGCCAATTTCGTGCGCCTAGCGCCTTAACCCGGCTCCAAACCTGTTGCGTGCTTCAAATTCTTCAGCTGCACGGTCTCGCTCGCTGAGCTACTCAGCGGCTGGCGAAGCAGTATGCATTGCGCTGAGCCTGTTCATGACGCGGGACACGCTCGCGGGGTGCCATCGCCCACCGTCGCGAGATTGGACGCACTGAGCGTTGAGATATTCGGCGATTTCACGCGTCGTTCTAGCGCTCGCTTGCAGGGCGGCGCGCATGATACTCTCCATCGTAAGCGCGTAATCGGTGGCAGCCGATTGTCGTTGTTTAGCTAATCGAGCCCCGTTAGCTCCCAGACGAACTCCACGCGCCTTCGCAGCCGCTAGTGCAGCCTTAGTTCTCTCCCCGATCACCCGTCGCTCATGCTCGGCAAATGCAGCCATCACGTGAAGTAGCAGGCGCGATGCCTCCGGCATATCGCAGGCTATGAAATCGACGTTTTGGTCCATGAGATTTGCGATGAATGCCACACTACGCGCTAGACGATCCAGCTTGGCAATGATCAGAGTCGCTTTGCTACGCCGACATTCGGCGAGCGCCTCCGCTAATTGTTGGCGATCAGACTTTCCCCCGCTTTCGATCTCTACGAACTCGGCGATAACCGTACCGGTGCCACGGTCTAGAAACTGACCGACGGCTTCACGTTGCGCGTCGAGTCCTAACCCCGACTTGCCCTGTTTATCCGTACTGACTCGATAATAGGAAACAAACCTATGCACGATCATCGCTTTCCTCGTTGTTTAGTGCGGGTGAAGCGTAGATCCTGTGCGTCACCAACAAAGAGAAAAGCGCCCGAATGCAATGAATCGCTACCGAGTGGCGGAACACGTAAGCGGATTGTAGACTGCGATGGATTTGAGGGGCAGCGAACATGATGAATATGAGTGCTATTGCAATCTCATTCCTTGTTGGCGGACTGGTGACGGGCGTCTCCCCAAGCATTGCAATGTCGCAGTGCTATGACGTGGATAGAGGGCAGCCTGCAACGCTCACAGGAACTCTCGACTATGTTCTATTCGCTGGACCTCCCAACTTTGAGGACGTTCAAAAGGGTGACACTCCGGAACCGAGCTTTGTACTTCGGCTTGCGCAGCCTATCTGCCTGAGCGGAGGTGACGGTTTCGCCGATCCCAAAAGTCTGTTTCGGAATGTCCAACTTGTGGAAACCAAGCAGACCAGCGGCCAACTAAAGCCATTCCTTCACAGACAAGTCACCGTCAGACTAACGGATCAGATGGCGGCTGAAACTGGGCATCACCATGAGCCGCTCGTCGCTTGGGTGACCGGTATTGCATCGGCGAGCCACCCCATGGAATTCATAGAAGAGTACGGAACGCCCGCGACAACAATCAGGGCCTTTTATGCGGCGCTATCGGAAGGCCAAGGCGACATAGCGTCAAAATTGGTTGTGTCGGAGAAACGATCACACGGTCCGTTTTCTGCAAGTGAGCTTAGCAGGTTCTATGGGCATCTCCGGCACCCGATTCGTCTTGAAGAGATTTCGTCAAACAGCCCAACGCAATTCGTCGTCCGATACAGATACTCTGCTACAGCACACGAATGCAGTGGACGTGCGGTTGTGACCACAGAAGAGCGTGGAGGAAACAATTACATCCAGCGTATCGACGCACTAGACGGTTGTTAGGTTACCCGGCGATCGAATAGGCGCACTTTCAATCAAGCTAAGGATTCAATATGCCCCGGCCGCGCACCAGTTATGGCAACCCGCATCCGCTTGATATGGCACTAGGTACGCGCGTCCGCTTTCGTCGCAAAGAGCTTGGCATGTCACAAGACAATCTCGCCCGTGCTATTGATCTCACGTTTCAGCAGATTCAAAAGTATGAGCATGGCGCGAACCGCATAAGTTTCTCGAAGCTCGCGCAGATCGCTACCGCACTAAAATGCAGCATCGCCGATCTGACCGGCGACATAGGCCGAAACAAACGTGCAAATGCACAAGCAGCGCAGCTCGCGCAGACCGGCGCAATCGACTTGCTAAATGCATACGCAAGCATCAAATCTCCGCAGCATCGCCGCGCACTTATCAAATGTGCGCGCGACCTCGCGAGGGAAGAGGGAGAATAGAGGGCTGCAACACGTCCGGCTTGGTAAATTGCAGATCGGCATAAATATCGCCGTTGTTTGCCCTTAGTCCTTCCCCCGAACGCACGCTGTCACTGTTTCCAGTGCCGTTTGCCCCGTTGTAATATTCGCGAGTCATTGCAGCCGGGGCAGAAGCCATGCGCGTCAAACTCGTGTTTCTCATTTCAGCTACTTTTTTCACTGTAGCCAGCGCGCGAACCGTCGAGGAGACGTTGCGACTTCAAGGCAAGGTGATCGGATTGGCGGCCTCAATAAGACGCTTCCAGACGCGCGACGAATCGATTTCTAGAAGAGAGCGCGTGGCAGCGAGCGCAACCCGCCTGTCACCACGCCGAAGAGACTTATGAAAGCAGCTTGTCAGTATGAAGGGGTCTTGATTCCTCAGGACCGTATCTTCGTCGTCGTTGAATTGCCGAATTCTATCCGCAAGCGATTCTCGATGTTGGTCCAATATGGACATATGAGCTTGCGCTGTTTGGTTCGCAGAGAGCGTATTTCCGGTGCGTCACCATGAAAGTGGAATTTTCGAACTTGCGATCTTTTGTGCGGGCCGCCGCTGGATAGGAATTATTGCGCCATCGCTGATTTCGCTGCGCCGCCTAAAATGGCAATTGCGATAGTAGTCGAACAGTCCGGAGGCGTTCTGAGACCAACGAGGCAGCGCAACCCAACCATCGAACGAATTGCAGCATTAGGCAAACAGGCTTACAGCGCATCGAGATTTGTCTCTTGAAGGCTTATCAGAGGCCAGTGGTCATCATTCGTATGCTGAACGGTGCAAATGAAAATAGAAATTGTTTTCCCACCGAACCCGTTTGCCGCTCTCACTTTGACTAGCGCAGTATATTTGTGCTCAGCCGCATTTTGTGTCTGTTGTGCGGTATACCAGGCATCGTAATCAGAGGGGAACTCAGCGCTATCGGGATCGCGCAGTCGATCCTTGATTTCCACCTCGCAGACACTGAAAGCCATCCTCTCATCCCGTTTTAGTACGGACTCATCATTCGCGCGCTTTGCCTCGGCGTCTTGTTCTGCCCGATTGCGCGCGGCGTCCGCAGCTTCACGCTTTTCCTCGGCGATGCGCGCAAGACGCTCTTGGGGAGTGGTCAACGTTTCTTCCACATTCTGAGCAGCTGCAAACAGGAAAAATGCTAGTGCTATCCTAATGCCAAACCAGACGACGATTTTCTTGCCAAATGCCTGCTCAATGTATCGGTACATCGGCGGGAACGTCGCCAGAGCGGACAAGCAGAGCAAAACTCCTGTTTCCCAATGCCTCGTGAACAATGCGATCGCGAATACGGTAGCACTGAATGTCCACAGCCACCCAATCGCCGTCTTGAATATGTTCAAGATGCTTCCCCAGCGCACTAATACGTAGAAGCGTATTTTAATTTGTAGGCCATATCCAGTGGGTTATCAGCCTACAAAAGTGCTCGCATCATTGAATGAAAGGGCGGGCGCTACTAGCTTTGAATCTCAAACGGCTTCGTTTGGAGCGGGAGATTTCGCAGGAAGCACTAGCAGCCGACGCAGCCGTTGATCGCGCTTATGTCAGTGAGCTAGAACGCCAGCGTGGGAACGCGACCGTTGATTTGTTGGATAGGTTGGCGGCGTCTCTGAATGTCCGTCTGGGTGAATTCTTCCGTGAGCCCGAAAAGACAGTCAAACAACCACGTCCGTTACCGGTAGGCCGGAAGCGTCGTTAGGCATAAGTACTGGCGGTGTGAACCCCATTTGGGCCAACATCGCATTTTTATCAAAATATGAGCGCGGCTTTCAAACACCCTTTTTGTTGGCGACATCATATCCGTTGCATAGATTAGATCGCGCAGAGCACATGCCCAGCGTGACATCGTTGCATGTCACTAGTGCGCGGTGTCTGGGGGAAATTGGGTAGCTGCTGTTCAAGCAGGCTGTTCAGAGAATAGGAGTTGCAGATGGGCAAGTATGGAAAGGCTGCGGTAATAGCCGCACGAGCCGTTGCCAAACAACCGACAATGCATCCCCGAGACGCCTGGAATTCCGCTGTCGCACAGATATTTCCCGATAGCGAATCGTCTAGAACTAAAGGATGTCCCCGAGATTCCTTCCTCGCACTTTGTGGGATGGGTGCGGTTATCGGCGTACAAAAGGGGAGCTACACTCGTTCGGTCAAGAATCGGTCATACGTTGAACGAGCCTTAACAGCGTTGCGGGCTAACCCGGCATTGCAGAAGGATGAAGCGCGCTTGTGGAAAATCGCGTCTCAAAGTGCAACGAAAATTCCAAATCACCAGATGGACGTCGTGAATGCACTGCTCGCGTCTGGCCTCATTGCCGACAACTAGTCCGCGTGGTGCCTAGCATCTGCTATTGTAAAAAGCCGGGTGGAGTGACGACTCTCAAGGATTAGCCCTGAGCTTAACACCTGTGGGTATCTTCATCATGCCGTGTCGGCTTAAATCTTGGCGAGGAAACGACCGACACGTCCATGTGCAAGGTGTATGGTCGAAAGGGCCCAGTGCTCGGGCACTGGTCCTGAATCTCAAAATGCCACGAAACGTAGCCTGTACCCCTGTCGATTTTCATGTCGTAAATCCAAAAATCTGCGAGACCATCATTTTGGCGTGGCCAAGTAATTTGGATGTTGCCGACTTCAGCCACTCGGCTATTGGATGGGATGTCTTTTGACAGAATCTCAATTGTCGCGCTCCCAACTCGTTCCGAACCATCTGATCGAGTCGCAACTGCACTGCATTCCAAATATGTCCCGTCGTCAGATTTTGAGCATTTTCCCTGGCGGTTGGGACTTGCACCAACGGTCGGTATCAGCCCAATCAGTATGAACGAGTAAATCAGAACCTTTCGCATCCGTCTTTCCTCAGGTTGAAACCCGCAATCTCCGTGCTCGTTGGGCATAGCCGAGGTTAGACGACCGGCATTTGGCTGGGGCCGCTCTTGATCGCGCAGAACAAGATCGCCTAGACCAAGTATAGAAGGATCATCGGCAATCAATCTTTGCACCCACTTCTCGTTCAAAGCTGGATGAGACTTAAGCCACAAACGGACGGGTTTCACGTATGTGTTCATGGGAGCTGCCTTCCGACTGTTCCTAAATTTAGCCGCTATCGCCAAAACATTGAAGCTGGGTTGGATAGACGGCCGTTAGGGGGCCTGAAGCAAGGGCACAGTCCCATCAATTCCTCGGCGCCATACTGACCGTGCAGTTTGCCTCTGTTGAGACCATCCGGCGCTTCCCAAATTCTAGGTGTCTCTGACAGATGTCTAAAGTCTCGCCCAATGGACTAAGACTCTGTCGCTTAATGCTATTCTCGGCTACGAATGGGGTTAGATCCCATTTCCATTCCGAGTCTTAGTTTGTGTCCCCTGAAGACAAAACGTGTCGCTGTCAGTTCCAGCTATAGCCGATC
>CAZCJI010000211.1:0-5826 GCA_964498625.1 uncultured Rhizobium sp. | reverse complement strand
CCGATGCCGATCGCGGCCTGCGCGTTCTGCGACAGGGAGAGCGGGGCGCCCATCTCCATCGAGATCGCTTTCACGATATCGGCATAGCGCTTCTGATAGACCGCGATAATCTTCTCGAGCAGCGCCACGCGCTCCTCGCGCGTCGTCTGCGAGAAGGTCTCGAAGGCACGGCGCGCGGCGGCGACCGCCTTGTCGACGTCTGCCTTGGATCCCATGGAGATGCGCGCAAACGGCTCTTCGTTCGACGGATTGATGACGTCTTCGGTCTTTGGCGTGACCGGATCGACCCATTTGCCGTCGATGTAGAATTTCAGATGGTCTTCCATATGCGTTCTCCCATGGTTTTGCTTGGCTTACAGCGCCGCGCGGCTGGCCGGATAAAATCACACTTTGAACAACGGCTCAAAGCACCGTGGAATCCACACTTGCCGCTGGGTCAAATTCGCCTTCAAACACAAACGGCCGCCGTGTTGTACGGCAGCCGTCGTTATAAATCGGATGTCCAGCGGGATATTCAATCCTCGTCGTCGTGGTCTTTCCCGGCTTTCGCTTTTACGCCGGGGCCTTTGGCCGCCGCGCCGACTTTCTCCTTCAGCTCTTCCATCTCTTTCCGGACGGCCTGAAGCTCTTCACGGACTTCCCGAAAGCGGATCTTCAGATAGGCCAGCCGCTTCCTGTCGGCGCCCGCCTTCTTGGCTCCGCCCGGCGACGCGGGCGCTTTGGTTCCAGCTGCCATTTTCCGTTTCCTTCAGTTGCGGTGTGACTCGTGAAATCTACTTCTCGCCTTCGCCAGCGGAAGACGCTTCGGCCTTGTCTTTGTGCTTTTCCTTTTTCGCGCCTTTTTCCTTGCCCTCTTTGTTGGGCTTGTCCTCGCCGCTCTTGGCGCGGAATTTGATCATCTTCCTGGCCGGCGTGTCACCCTCCGCCGGGATATCGCGCACGATGAACTGTCCGAATTGCGGGACGATGACTTTGTCACCCTTGTCGAGCGCCGCGCGCAGCTGTTTGAACGTCTCGGCCTGAACGGACGACACGACATTCGGACGCACATTGCAGGCGGTGGCGATGGCTTCGTTGAGTTCCTTGAGTTTCATGCGTGCCTTCTCTGCTGAAAGACCGGGGGTCTCTTGGGGCCGGGACTATGGCCCGTGCCATGGGGCTATTCAAGCGAAGCTTGGCGCGGCGGGCGCTTTTCCGGCGCCGGATATATCATCATATTCAACGGCTTGCCGGAAATTCCCGGTCTGCGACAGCCCGGAGCCGCGCGATTTGCACCCCTCCCGACTTTCTGGAATGTTGCCCGCGCAAAAGCCGCCCCCGAAGCAAGGATCCGTGCGTGTGGAATTCGCTGCGCAACAGCGCCAAAAAGGGCGCGGATACGCTTAAGTCCGCCGGCGCGGCGACACAAATCCTTCGCAAGTTCACCGGCGCCGATCAGTTCACGCAGAGCGAATTCCGCACCTTTACCGCCGCCTTGAAGGATGCCGGGATCGCGTTCCATCTGATCGATGCCTTTGTCGATCACTATGCGGCGTATTACGACGCCAATCCCCAGCCCGCGAACCGGACCGACGCCAAATTCGGGCATCTGAAATTCGACATCCATGGCGACATCGTCCGTCCGGTCGAAATGGCGCGCATCCTGAATGCGCTGGATATGCGCGGCATGTTCCTTGTCATGCACCGCCATTCCCTGAACGACTCCTGGTACGGCACGCAGAAAATGTGGGACGCGCTGAAGGAGATCCGCGACCTCGGCCATGAGATCGGCCTGCACGCCGATCCGTTCCACCTCATCACAACGCATAACGATCTCTATGCCGGTCTCGAAGCGGCGATCGAGGACCTCACCAAACACGGCTTTGCGATCCGCGCGATGACCCTGCATGGCGATTCAAGACCGCACATCAAGGCGCGCAAGCTTCAGGCCAACGATTTCTTCGCCGACGGCTTCCGCAGATCGAAATGGGACGGGCTGCCGCCGGAAGGTCAGGAGACGCTCGCCGAGCATGTGCGCCGCTACAAGCACCGCAGGCTCTATCGCAAGTGCGGCATCGAATACGTCGCCGACGGCAATCTCGTGCGCCACGGCGAACTGATCGTCGATACGCCGATCATGTATCTGTCGGACAACCATCGCTGCCTGCGCATCGGCAATATCGAGCATCGCATCGTGAAGGGGCGCGTGCTCCAATCCCCGGACACCTTCGCCATCACGCCGGAGTTCACCGCCGAGGCCATCAAGGTGCTTGTGCGGCGGCCGTTCCTCGCCCTGTTCCATCCGCAATGGTATCGATGAGCGTTCGTTTCCTCGCCAACAAGCAACCCAAGCGCGGCGCACCCAAGCCGCTTCTCGATCCCGTGAACAGGATCATCCTGTTCTGGATGCATCGCTGCGGCAGCACGACGGGGCAGCTCTGGTTCTTCAACGTCGCAGGCTGGGAAAAGCGCATGAAGGGCAAGGGCGCGAGCCAGCTTGCCCCCGAATGGTATGAAGAACACGAAGCGGCCTACGAACATCTTCAGGATTACTATCGCGATCCGGCGTTCACGAAGGTCGCGGTGGTGCGCGATCCGCTGGAGCGCGCGGTCAGCGCCTATACCGTCGTGACCGATACCAAGAGCGGGTCGCAATGGCGCGCGACACAGCGTTCCATCGCCGAGCCGGACGACGAGCGCCGCCTCACCTTCAACGAGTTTCTCGATTTCCTCGAGACCGAAGACCTTGGCACCACAAATTATCACTGGCGGCTGCAGACCGCGCAGGACTGTTTCGACCTGGCGCTTCCCGACGTGCATCTCGCGAAGGTCGAGACTTTGCAGGAGGACCTCGACAGGCTGGCAAGACGGCTTGGCAAGAAGCCGGTCGCGATGCGCATGAACTCCGCGCAGACCAAGGTGGACGACACGCCCCGCGATCTCGATGTCACCTCGCTCACCCGCGCCGATTTCCTCAAAGCGTTTGGCGTGGACAAACGCGGCGTGATCCGCTTCCCGCACTATACGCGGTTTCTGACCGACAAGACCGTGCCGCGCCTCGCCAGACTCTATGCGCGCGATTTCGAGGTGTTGGGCTATAAGCCCATCGTGCCGCTCTAGCGCAATCCGCAATCGGGCGTAGTATGGCCGCCTTCAGGACGGGAGGCCCATCATGCGCGCAAAAATCTCAATCGCATTTCTCTTGCTCGTGTCGTTGGCCACATCCGCGCAAGCCTCCGTCGAGATCAACGCCAGTCCGACGAAGAACATGAACTGCACTGGCGGCATCTGCACGCCGACGGCAAAGAAGGCCGTGCTCAACACCACCGACCTCGCCAACATGCTGGCGACCGGCGATGTGAAGGTCGTGACCGGCAACGGTGCGGTGACGATCACTGTGTCGGGACCGTTCTCATGGACGAGCACGCATCGTCTGACGCTCGATGCCTATCAGACCGTGAGCTTCAAAGCGCCGGTCGAAGTCGCGGGCACCGGCGCAGTGACAGTCAAGTACAATGACGGCGGCACAGGCGGCGATCTCATCTTCTTTAACGGCGGCAAGCTAGAATTCTGGGATATCAAGAGCAAACTTTTCATCAATAATAACCGATATCGGCTTGCCCAGAGTATTAAGCAAATCAGAGAACAGATTCGAAGAAGGACGCAATTTATAGCATTGGCAAATAGTTTGGACTTGAGTGGGATAGTGTACAGCTGGTCTCCCATAGCAGATGTCTACGGAGTAGTGGAAGGGTTAGGAAATACTATCTCGAATCTTACGATAACTGCCCCTCCGGAAAACAGAGACAATTTCGGCCTAGTGCGCACGCTTCATCAATCAGCGCAAATCCGCAACATAGAGCTACTGTCCGTCAACCTGAACATCGCATTCGGTAACAGCATCGGCGCCCTTGTCGGAGAGGAAGACTCTAATGCGGTAGTTGCAAATTCATACGTAACTGGACAGCTCGTGGCCAACGGCGAATCCATCGGTGGTCTAGTGGGACTGAGCTATGGAATCATCACTCGCTCTCGCGCAGCGGTCGCCATATCCACGTCCTTGTGGGCCGATGTGGGCGGATTGGCGGGGGGCGTGATCGGATCGTGTTACGCCCCGCCTTGCAAATCTCAAATCGACCGTAGTTTTGCGGCAGGCTCTGTTAGCGCAGGTTACGAAAATGGTGGCCTGGTAGGTGCTGCGATTTCCACTGCCATTTCCGATTCCTACGCGACCGGAGGTGCAACGGGCACTGTCAAAGCAAATTTCGGCGGCCTAGTGGGTTGGAAAGGCGACGGTGGAAGTTTGGAAAACTCCTACTCGACTGGCGCAGTCGCAGGCGGAACAGATGCCGTTGTTGGTGGATCGGTGGCAGACGATGAAGGAGGCACCAATAATAGTATCTATTGGGACCTAGATACCAGTGGCATCGGCGATCCTAGCCAAGGCGCGGGAAATGTTGCGAATGATCCTGGTCTGACAGGGTTGACAGACACACAACTCAAATCCGGCCTGCCCGCAGGCTTCGATCCCACTATCTGGGCCGAAAACCCTACCATCAACAACGGCTATCCGTATCTGATCGCCAACCCGCCGCCGCAGTGATCTAACCGATCAGCGAGAGCTTGCCGTTCTCTTCGCGATAGCGCTCGCCGGTGCGCGGGCAGACGAGATCGGGCCCAAGGCGGTCGCCGCTGCGGCTGACCCAGCCGACCCGTCGCGCCGGCGCGCCGAGAACAAGCGCGTGATCGCCGACATCGCGCGTCACCACCGCGCCCGCGCCGACCATGGCATAGGCGCCGACCGTATTGCCGCAGACGATGGTCGCATTGGCGCCGATGCTGGCGCCTTTCCTGATGAGCGTCGGTAGGAACTCGTCGCGCCGGTTCACGAAGGCGCGCGGGAACAGCACATTGGTGAACACCATCGACGGGCCGCAGAACACGTCGTCCTCCAGCGTCACGCCTTCATAGAGCGAGACGTTGTTCTGGATCTTGCAGCCGTTTCCGATCGTGACCTTCGGCCCGATCATCACGTTCTGGCTGATGACGCAGCGCGCACCGATGCGCGAGCCGCCGAGAATGTGCGCGAAGTGCCAGATCTTCGTGCCCTCGCCGACGGTCACGCCATCGTCGACCACGGCGGTTTCGTGGCAAAAGTAATTCTGGCTCATGGTCTATGCTTCGCCGGCGCCGCGGCGCACGCGCTGGGTGCGGCCGGCGACGAAGCGCATGCGCTCCGGCAGCGCCGTTTCGCTGTCGCCGAAGGTGAGATCGAGCTGGTCCTGGATGAAGCCCGTCACATCGGCGAGCAGCGCGCCGCTGATATTGACGTTCGAGAAATTCGCGGCGTTGACCTTGGCGCGCGAGAAATCGGCTTCGCTGACATCGGCCTCCGAAAGATCGGCGCGGCGCAGATCCGCGCCCTGAAGATTGGTGCCGACCATCGATGCGCCGGTGAGATCGGTATGGGCCAGGTTCGCGCTCGCCAGCTGGCAACGATCGAGCCGGCATTGCGCGAGCCGGAAGCCGTGCAGATCGACGCCGAAAAGCGCCGCGCCGCGAAAATCGATTCCGCCAAGATCGATGTTCTGGCCGCTCGACGCCTGCGCGGAGCGCACGGCGCTGCTGCTCAGAATGTTCAGCGCCAGCCGCACGTCTTCATAGTTCTCGCCCGCTGCCTCGTCCTGCGACAGGCGGCGGCGGATGAAGGAGATCAGCACGCTGGCCAGCCCGCGCGCCGAACTGCGCGTGCGCGCGGTGCGTTGCGCCACGAACAGCGCCGCCAGACGCTTGTGCATCTCGTCCGACCACAGATCGGCGAACAGCGGCTCATAGATGTCGCGATAT
>CAZCJI010000210.1:0-5832 GCA_964498625.1 uncultured Rhizobium sp. | reverse complement strand
CCGCCATTGCCGGCATGGATATGGCCGTCGGCGGTTTCCTCCGCGAGATTCGCGGTGACGTCCCAGCCCCAATAGAAATAGACGACGATCAGCGCCGACGCCGCGAAGCTCGCGGGCGTATAGGCAAATCCGAACCAGTTCAGCGAAAATGGATTGACCGAGCCGGCCTGCGCGGTATGTACGAAGCTGGCGACAAGCACAGCAGTCAGGATCAGAAGCTCGATCCCGGTCATCACCATCTGCACGCGGCTGGTGACCTCGATGCCGACGATCAGCACTGTCGCGATCACGAGGAACCAGGCGCTCGCCACCGCCGCGCTCAGCACCACATTGTTCGCCAGTGCCGGATCGATGAAATCCAGCGTCGCGGTCGCGAGCGGCAGACTGCCGCTCACCATGAACACCATCGACGCCACCATCAGCGCCCAGCCGGAGAAGAAGCCCCAGAACTTTCCGAACGCCGCCGTCGTCCATTGATAGGCAGCCCCCGCGCTCACAACGCGTGCGTTCAGCGCTTTGTAAGCGACGGCAATACCGAGCATCGGCACGGCGAAAATGACAAGCGCGCCGGGTGAGAGCGTCCCCGCGGTCGCCAGCAGCACGGCGGTCGTCACCGCGATGGTGTAGCCGGGCGCGCTGCCGGCCACGCCCATCACCATCGACTCGATGAAGGAAAGCGAGCCGGCCTTGAGTTCGGTGCTGCTCATCCGCTCAGTAGCGGTAGATCGCGGAAAGACCCACTGTGCGCGGACGGAACGTCGTCGCCTCGTACAGCAGCGTATCGGAATCCTGATGGTTCAGATCGAGCTGCGGGTTCGAGTTGAGCAGATTGTCCGCGAACAGCGCCATCTCGATCTTGCTGAGCGTGACCCCGGCCCTGAGGTTCACGCGGTTCGTCGCCGGCTCGGGAACGAGACCGCCATCGAACAGCGTGGTGCCTCCGACGCCCATGCTGTTGGGACCGTCACGCTCCGGCGTCAGTCCGGTTTCGCGTCCGGCATATTCGTAGTCGAGGCGAAAGAACGAGTCGCGGCCCCATACTTTGGCGTTGTATTGCGCGCCGAGTGAGAACGTCCACGGCGAACCCGGAAGCTTGTCGCCCGGATTGGCGAGGATCAGGCCGGCGGACTCGCTCGTGCTCGTGTAGTAGGCGTCCGTGAAGCCGACGCTGAAATCGATGTCGAGATCGTCAGTTACCAGCCACTCGCCCTGCATGTCGAAGCCCTTGCTGACCGCGCCGCCCTGGTTGGTGGTGTAGCGGAAGCCGCAGGACGGCAACGACACGCTTTGCTGGATGTTGGTCCATTTCAGATAATAGATGCTGGCCCCTGTCTCCAGGCGCCCGTCGAAGAACTTGTCCTTGGTGCCGAGCTCGTAGCTCCATACCGAGTCCGAATCGTAGGATTCCGGTTCCACGGTGATTTCGCTGCAGGCCGCAACCGGGAACAGCGGATTGGCTCCGCCGATACGGTAGCCCTTGGCGGCCGTGGCATAGACCATGTCGTCTTCGTTAAAGTTCCAGGTGAGATTCGCCATCGGCGTAAAGGGGGTTTCGTCCTTCTTGCCCGGCGCGCCCTGAAGCGGCCCGAAGTTCTGCGGCCCGTCGGAGAAATTGTTGAAGTCGAAATGGGTTTGCGCGATACGCGCACCGACCTGCAGCTTCAGCGCATCGGTGATGGCATAGGTGACATTGGCAAAGCCGGCGGTCTGATGCTCATGGCCCCGCGTATGATTGATATAATCGTCGCCATTGGGGAGAAGATTCTCACCCCATGCCGACATCATATCGAGACCCCAAAGGTATTCGGTGAGCGCGGGTAACTGCGGATCGTTGATCTCTTCCACGCTCAGCTGGCTCTGGTTCGAATAGAACACGCCCACAATCCATTTGAGCCGCGCATCGGAATCCGTCGATTGCAGACGCGCTTCCTGCGTGAAATTGCTTTGCGTGTTGGTGACGTTGTTCACCGCTTCGTAATGGCCGAATGCCGGTGTCGAACCGAAGCCCGGAAGATCGAGGCCCGTCGGCGTCAGCAGCGGCGGGATCGGGATTTTGAGATGATGGAAGTTGAACCGGTTGTAACCGCAGTAGCCATAGTGGCAGTGGCTTAGATAGTCGGGATTGTAGCGGTCCGCCATGATCCCCTGGAAATAGGAAAGATCGTAAAGCGTTGCGCTGTAGTCCTGCACCAGCTGGTTGCGATCGAAATACGACGTGTTGGTAATGAGTTCCATGCTGCCCATGTCGTAGTCGCCCTTCAGCGACGACAGCGTGAAATGGTCCTTGTCACCCATGTTTTCCGGCGTGCCGGTTTTGTAGACGCCGTTGTCGGGATCGGAGATCCCGGTCCAGTAGTCGTCGATATTGTTCTGATCGCGGTTCTGATAGTAAACGCTCGGCGTGATCACGAGCGACTGGATCGGCTGCCACGTGACAGCGCCGCGTACGACGTAGGTGTCGGTGTAGTTGGTGTCGGACTGCAGGACCTTGGATGGATCGCTGTAATCGACCTTGTCGATCCAGCCGCCGTCATGCCGGCCCCACGCGCTGATGCGGAAACCGAGCTGGCCATCGACGATCGGGCCGCCGACCGCGACACCGCCTTCATAGCTCGGCGAGCCGTCTTCCGTGTCCGAGATTTCCGATTTCGCATAGACGCTGTAATCGCTCAGGCTCGGTTGCGGGGTGATGTAGCGCACCGTGCCACCCTCGGAGCCCGCACCGAACAACGTGCCCTGCGGTCCACGCAGGATTTCGACGCGCTCCAGATCGAACACTGCCGGCAACGTATTGTCGGAGCCGAAGCCGAGGGTACGAATCTGGATGGGCGTGTCGTCGATATAGATGCCGGTGGTGGCATCGCCCGCGTCCGAATTCACGCCGCGGATCGAGACGGTCTTGGTCTCTTCGTCGAAATTGACCCCTGGTGTATAGGCAACCAGATCGGCGACCGATTTGACGTTGAGCTTGTCCATCTTGTCGGTCGTAAACGCGCTGATGCTCTGCGGGACCTTGCTCAGCAGCTCGGAACGGCGCGTCGCGGTGACGACGACTTCCTCGATCTGGCCGCCGCCGGGTTCGGTCGCGGCGGGTTGCTGCGGCGCTGTCTGTGCCGACACGGGCAAGAGCGGCGCACTGAACGCGAGAAGCGCTGTGGCGGAGACCAGTCCCCACGCGACAGAACGACGAGCCATCTGAAAATCCCCCAAAGAAGAGAGCCTAGCGCCCGCGAATCGGAGTGGAAAGGCCGCCCTGGGACAACGCGGCAAGTACACTTTGCGAAAATTGCGGAGTGCTGCGTGTACGGAGCAGTACCATCCCGCGCGAAGCCCTTTTTTCCATGCTTTCCGCATATCTCCGCGATAGTGTGCCTTAAGCCACACGGGGAAATTTTCATGCACCGCTTTGCCATCGTGACCGCTTGCTGTGCTGTCGCTGCCGCTTTTTCCGTCACCGCGGCACCCAGCGATTCGCTCGAACAGCGTTTCGATGCGCAGATTCGTCCGCAGGAGATGTCGGACTGGATGAAGCTGATGGCATCTGAGCCGAACCATGTCGGCTCGCCGCACGACAAGGCCAATGCGGAATGGGAACTCGCCAAGTTCAAGGAGTTCGGCTGGGACGCGCACCTTGAGGAGTTTCAGGTTCTCTATCCGACGCCGGTAAGCGAGGCGGTCGAGCTTCTCAGCAAGAAGAAATTCGTGGCGACGCTGCAGGAGAAGCCCATCCCCGGCGACACCAGCGCGACCGCCAAAGACAAACCGCTCCCCGCCTATCTCGAATATCAGGGCGACGGCGATGTGACGGCGCCGCTGGTCTACGTCAATTACGGCATGCAGGACGATTACAAGGCGCTCGAACGCATGGGCGTGAGCGTCGAGGGCAAGATCGTCATCGCGCGCTATGGCGCGGGCTGGCGCGGATTGAAGCCGCGCCTCGCCGCCGATCACGGCGCGGTCGGCTGCATCATCTATTCCGATCCTGCCGATGACGGCTATGGGCATGATGCGACCTATCCGGTCGGACCTGAGCGTCCGCCGCAGGGCATTCAGCGCGGCTCGGTCGTCGACATGACGCTCTATGCCGGCGACCCGCTGACGCCCGGCATCGGCGCGGTGAAAGGTGCGAAGCGTCTCGCCTTCAAGGACTCGCCGGTCATCCTGAAAATCCCGGCACTCCCGATCGGCTATGGCGACGCGAAGGTTCTGCTCGAAGCGCTTGGCGGTCAGGTCGTGCCCGCGGGCTGGCGCGGCGCGCTGCCGATCACCTATCGCGTCGGGCCAAGCGCGCCGATGGTCCATCTGATGGTGAAGTCGGACTGGCGCTTAAAGACGATCTACGATGTCGTCGCGACGATGAAGGGTTCTGACTATCCCGATGAGTGGGTTTTGCGCGGCAACCATCACGATGGTTGGGTGGAAGGCGCGGCCGATCCGCTTTCGGGCCAGTCGGCGCTGCTCGAAGAAGCACGCGCGCTCGGCGAACTCGCGAAGACCGGCTGGCATCCCAAGCGCACCATTGTCTATCTGAGCTGGGATGGCGAAGAGCCGGGCCTGCTCGGCTCGACGGAATGGGCCGAGCAGCATGCCGATGAGCTGAAACAGAAAGCCGTTCTCTACATCAACAGCGACGGCAATGAGCGCGGATATCTTAACGTCGAGGGCAGCCACGATTTCGAGCATTTCGTGAATCAGGTGGCCAACGACGTGCCCGATCCCGAAAGCCACGCGACGGTCGCTGAACGCGCGCGTGCCAAGATCCGTCTTGAAGCCCTTTCGCCCACCTCACACGATCCTTCGGTCGTTGCGCGTCTCAAGGACGACGCGAAGCTCGCCGCCGATCCCACAAAGGATTTTCCCATTGGCGCACTGGGCTCCGGCTCCGATTACTCAGCCTTCATCGAGCATCTGGGGGTGCCAGCGGTGAATGTCGCCTATGGCAGCGAAGCCGAGAACGGCGGCATCTATCATTCGCGCTATGACACCTGGGAACACTACACGCGCTTTGCCGATCCAGGCTTCGTCTATGAGGCAACGCTGGCGAAAACCATCGGCCGCATGGTGCTTCGTGCCTCCGGCAGCGATCTGCCGATCCAGCGCACAGTGAACTTCGCGGCCACGGTCGAGAGCTATCTGAAGGAAGTGAAAAAGCTCGCCGATACCAAGCGCGAGGCGCAGGAGACCCAGGCAGGACTTCTGAAAGATCGGGTGTTCGCGCTCGCCGCCGATCCGCAGAAATCCAGCGGCAATCCGACCGCGCTCAAACCCGTGCCGAAGATCGACTTCGCGCCGATGGACACGGCAACCGCAACGCTAAAAACCAGTGCCAAGGCCTATGATGATGCACTGGCTGCGAAGGGTGATGTGCTTTCGCCGGATGCAAAAGCGAAGCTGCGCGCAATCATGCTGACGCTCGATCAGACGCTTGCGCCGGATGTGGGTCTGCCTGTGCGGCCGTGGTTCAAAAACCTGATCTACGCTCCCGGCCGCTTCACCGGCTATGGCGCGAAGACCCTGCCGGGCATCCGCGAGGCGATCGAAGACGAACGCTTCGACGATGCCGACAGATATTCAAAGCTCACGGCCGACGCGCTCAACGCCTACAGCGCGCGCCTCGATCAGGCAACTGCGGTGTTGAACGGGAAATAAGAGCTAGAAATTATCCTTTCGCCGCCGCGTCTCGCCAAAAACTTCAACGTCGCTCGCGTTTTCCATACCGAGCGATTTGCGAAGCTCCGGTGAGTTCGGGCGCAGGAACGGATTGGTCTGCTTCTCAAGACCCATCGTCGAGGGAATGGTCGGTGCGCCTTCTGAGCGCGCGGCATCGACATC
>CAZCJI010000209.1:0-5843 GCA_964498625.1 uncultured Rhizobium sp. | reverse complement strand
CGCCGTCACCGTCGGCTTCACCAGCGGGATTGCGCTTACGATCTTCGCAAGTCAGCTGAAGGATCTGGGCGGGCTGAAGCTCACCGCACCGGAACCGGGACCGCTATTCGCGAAGTTGCAGGCGCTCGCGAGAGCCGCGGACACGATCACGCCGGCAGCCTTGCTGCTCGGCCTTGCGACCGCGGCGCTCATCTTTACGCTTCGCCGTGTCCGGCCGTTGTGGCCGCGCAAGCTGATCGCAGTTGTGCTCGCCTCGGGCGCCGCAGCAATTCTGCATCTGCCCATCGCAACCATCGGCAGCCGCTTCGGCGGCATTCCGCACGGATTGCTCGCACCGCAATTGCCTGCGATCTCGTGGGCTCTGGTGGCCGCCGTCCTGCCGAGCGCGCTCTCGTTTACGCTGCTGGGCGGCATCGAGAGTTTGCTGTCCGCCAAGGTCGCCGACGCGATGACCACGCGGCATCATCGCTCGAACATGGAGCTCGTGGCGCAGGGGATCGCAAACATCGCCTCCGCGCTGTTCGGCGGCATCAGCGTGACCGGCACGATCGCGCGTACGGCGACCAACATCCGCGCCGGCGCACGTACGCCGATGGCGGGCATCATGCACTCCGCTCTCGTGCTCGCCTTCATGATGGTGGCGGCGCCGCTGGCGAGCTATGTCCCGCTATGCGCTCTGGCGGCGGTTCTTGTTGTCGTCTGCTGGAACATGGCCGAGCGGGCGGAGTTTGCCCGCCTGCTCAAGACCTGGCGCACGGCAATTGTCCTTCTCGCGACGTTCGGCCTTACGGCGGTATTCGATCTGACGACCGGGATCGTCTGCGGTTGTGGGATCGCCGCCTGCCTCGCTCTAAGCGAACGTGTCGTCGAGCGCCGGCGCGATTGATCCTGTAGCTTATTGAATAATATCCTCGATCTTCCGAACTGCTCTTGAACTCTTGCCGGGCGTCCATGACCTATTTCGAATACGCCGCCGTTTATTTCGGCATCATTGTCGGCCTCGCGCTCGCCAACGTCCTGACCAGTTTTCACAAGTTGATCGAGGCAGGGCCGCGCGTACGCTGGCATTGGCTGGCGCCGACGGCGGCGGTCTACGCCTCGGTGCTGACGCTGGGCGAGTTCTGGAGCGTCTGGGTGCGCCAGAACGACATGAGCCACCGCGTCTTTCTGACGTGGCTGCCGCTGGCGGTCGCGTTTTCGATCCTGTTTCTGTTCTGCGCGGCATCGTTGCCTGACGAGGTCTCGGAAGACGGGCTCGATCTGAAGGATTATTATTTCTCCAACCGGAAGCGGTTCTGGGGATTTTCCATAGCGCTGCACGTGTTCAATCTGACGAGCTGGACGATCGCTGCTGCGGAACACGGAAATGCCGCTCAATATGTCCTGCAATACTGGCATCCCATCCTGGGAAATTTTGTGGAGGCTTCATTGAGCCTCGTGGCGATATTTGCGCGCAGGGCGTGGGTGCAGGCGATCATCCTTCTGGCAATGGCCGCTTACATGATCTCTCTTTTCGGCCCAATGACGCTTGGTGAATGAGCCGGAATGACGGTATGACGTTGTGATGACTGCTGTTCCCGTTATCGAAACCGAACGGCTCTTCCTGCGCGTGCAGACCAAGGAAGACTTCCCGGCCTTCGCGGCGATGTGGGCCGATCCGGTCGTCACACGCTACATCGGCGGCGCGCCCCTTACGGAGGAAGACGCCTGGGCGAAGTTCATGCGCATCGCCGGGCATTGGGCGCTGCTCGGTTTCGGTTTCTGGGGAATCTTCGAACGCGAAAGCGGGCGGCGCATCGGGGAGGCCGGTATCCTCGACGTGAAGCGCGATATCGCGCCGTCCTTCCACGGTGTACCGGAGATCGGCTGGGGATTGCTCCCCGAAATGCATGGCAAGGGCTATGCGACCGAGGCGGTGCAGGCGATCCTTGGCTGGGCCGAAAACCATTTCGGCAAGGTGCGCATGGTCTGCATCATCGATCCGGAGAACGCGCCGTCGCTGCGCGTCGCGGCGCGCTGCGGGTTCAAGGAATATGCGCGTTCGATTTACAAGGGCGAGCCCACGGTCCTTCTCGAACGCCTGCCATGAGCATTCCCGTCCTCCATACCGAGCGGTTGATTTTGCGCGGTCACACGCTCGAAGACTTTCCGGCTTTCGCCGCGATGCGCGCCGATCCCGTGGTGATGAAATTCATCGGGATGGGCGATACGCTCGACGAAGAAGAAGCCTGGACGAATTTCCGAAGCATAGCGGGCCATTGGGCCTATGTGAACTTCGGCGTGTGGGCGATCGAGGAAAAAGCCGGCAGCACATTGATCGGCAGCATCGGTTACGCGGACAAGAAGCGGCCGTCTTCGCATCCCGCAAGCGGCGCGCCGGAGATGGGGTGGTCGCTGGCATCGTCCGCGCACGGCAAAGGGTTTGCGAGCGAGGCACTGCGTGCGGCGCTTGCGTGGGGCCGCGAATTCTTCGGACCCGCACGCGTCGTTTGCGTCATTGGCGACGGCAATGACGCTTCGGTGCGCCTTGCCGAGAAGCACGGCTTCAAACAATTCGCGACGTCGCGCCGGCAGCATCTCGGCCGCCGCGTGTTCGAACGAATGCTTTAATGCTGCGCGAGGCTGAGGTTGTTGCCGTCCGCGTCGAGGAACCAGGCGAGCTTCACCCGCCCACTCGGCTCGTTCCAGATGCCGAGTTCGTCCTGGCCGAAGCCTTCGTAGACCTGGAACTTTACGCCCTTCGCAGCGAGCGCCTTTACGTCGGCGACGATATCCTTCACTTCCCAGCCCAGCACCGTATGCATCGAAGGCTTGTGATCCTTCATCGGCACAATGCGCATCTCGACGTCGCCAAGGTCATAGGTGTCGGCATGTTCGTCCGTCGCCGTCTGCTTGAAGCCGAGGATATCGGTGTAGAACTTGGCGGCGGCCGCGCGATCGCGGGTGAAGATGAAACAGGTGGTCTTGGCGCCTGCGGGGAATGTCACGTCTGGTCTCCTCGAATTTTGAAGGCTAAACACTAGCGCGAAGTTTCGCGGTTTGTCCCATGCCCGGTTTGTATTTCGAGGAATTTTCGGTCGGCCAGACCTTTGCGCACCCGATCCGGCGCACGGTGACGGAGGCCGACAATGTCTTCTTCACCGCGATGACCCACAATCCGGCGCAGCTTCATCTCGACGAGGAATATGCCAAGGGCACCGAGTTCGGCACCCGCATCGTCAATTCGCTGTTCACCCTCGGTCTGATGATCGGGATTTCGGTGGGCGACACGACGCTCGGCACCACCGTCGCCAATCTGGGCATGGACGAGGTGCGGTTCCCAAAGCCCGTGTTCCATGGCGACACGCTGCATGTGGAAACCGAAGTGCTGGAGTTGCGGCCCAGCAAGTCGCGTCCCGGTCAGGGCATCGTCGTGTTTCAGCACAAGGCGATCAACCAGCGCGGCGAAGTGGTCGCGCAATGCAAGCGTTCCGCGTTGATGCTCGGGAGGCCTCGCCCTTCGACAAGCTCAGGGTGAGGGTAACAATAACCCTCATGCTGAGCTTGTCGAAGCATGGGGAGCAGGAATGCACATGATCCTTCGTTCTCTTCTCTTCGTTCCCGCCGACAGCGAAAAGAAGCTCGCCAAGAGCAAATCGTCGTCGGCGGATGCGCTGATCCTCGATCTGGAGGATTCGGTCGCGGCGGAGAACCGCCCGGTGGCGCGCGCGCTGGTGAAGGAGTATCTGCAAGAACAGCACACGCAGGCGATCTGGGTGCGCATCAATCCGCTGGGCAGCGAGGATTTCATCCGCGACATCGAAGCGGTGACAGCGTCGAAGCCTGCGGGCTTCGTCGTGCCGAAGCCGGACGGGCCGCACGCGCTGAACGTGATCAACGCGCACCTGATCACGCGCGAAACGGCGGCGGGTTTGCCGCATGGCGCGATAAGGCTCCTGCCCGTCGCGACCGAGACACCGATCGCCGCGATGTCGTTGCAGGACTATCGCTCACCGCCGCCGCGTCTGGCCGCGATGACATGGGGTGCAGAGGATCTGTCGGCCGCGCTGGGCGCCGCGGGCAATCGCGACGAGAGCGGGGAGTTCCTGCTCACCTACAAGATCGTGCGTTCGCTGTGCCTGATCGCGGCGAAAGCAGCGGACGTGCCCGCTATCGAGACACTGCACGCCGATTTTCGTGACTCAAAGGGTTTGGAGCGCGCGGCCCGTGCGGCACAGCGCGAAGGATTTGCCGGCATGCTCGCGATCCATCCCGATCAGGTCGCGATCATCAACGACGCTTTCACGCCTTCCGCATCCGATGTTGAGTACGCCAAGCGCGTCGTCGCCGCGTTCGCGTCCGGCGCGGGCGTCGCCTCGCTCGACGGCAAGATGCTCGATCAGCCGCATCTCAAGCAGGCGAAGAACGTGCTCGCGATGGACGAGGCGATCCGAAACCGGGCCTAAGGTATCGGCACCGGTTTGTGCATGCGCGCGCGCGTCATGATCCAGCCATAGAGCACCGCAATCAGCAGGATGAAGAGTCCCGTGGCCACCCAGTTGATCCATGCGAAATCTGTCGGCGCGAGCTGGAACGGTGTAGCGTTGCCGGTCGCGGAAATCACGCCGGCATTGATCACGCCCCACAGGCTCTCGCCCACGATCATGCCGGATGCGATTAGCACCGCGAGGCGCTGGGAATAATCCGGGCTCGGCGTCTTCTTCGTCCAGTTGTCGTAGAGATGACCGATCACGGCGCCGATCACGACGGCGAGCGACGCGCTCATCGGCAGATAGATGCCAATGCCGACTGCCATAGGCGACAGGCGCATCACTTTCGCAAAACTAAGAATCTCATCCAGCAGTACGAGGCCCACACCCAGTACAGCACCGGCTTCGATCATCGCCCAATTCAGGTCGCCGCCGATCACGCCCTGCGCGAGCGCCGAGATCAGTGTCGCCTGGGGCGCAGGCAGCGGCTGATGCGTCACCGTGCCGATATTCGGCGCGCCCGCGAATCCGAACGCATGCGCGAGCACGTTCAGCACCGGGGGAATGACTGCCGCACCCGCGATCACGCCGATGATCAGCGCCCATTGCTGCGCGCGCGGCGTGGCTTTGACGAGCTGGCCGGTCTTCAGATCCTGAAGGTTGTTGTTCGAGATCGTGGCGATCGCGAACACGATGGCCGTCGCGAACAGCGCGAACGCGATCAGCGATTTTTGCGCTTCGGCTGCAGGGTGTTCGACGGCGACGAAGATCGTCGCGCACGACACGATGGCGAGGATGCCAACGCCCGAGATCGGCGAGTTCGACGCGCCGATCAAGCCCGCCATGTAGCCGCAGATCGCGGCAATCAGGAATCCGCCGATGAAGACGAACGGCACGGCGATGAGCACGAGCGTCAGCGTCTCGCCGGCGAGCGGTGTCGGCTGCAGGAATTCGAACAGCAGATAGGCGATGACGCCGAGGCAGGCCAGCGCCACAAGGCCGATCCAGCCTGGCGACATGTCGGTATCGGTGCGGTCGCCGGCGCCGCCCTTGTTCGCGCGAGACGACGACAGTGTCGATACGACGCCGCCGACAACGGGCCCGATCAGCTTGATAAGTGTCCATACCGATGCGACAGCAATCGCGCCGGCGCCGACAAAGCGCACCTGCTTGCGCCACACGAAATCGGCGTAGTCGCCGACGCTCGCGATGGTGAAAGGGTCATGCGGCACCGGGAAAGGATGCATCGTCAGCCATGGTACCGCGACGCCCCAGGCGATAATCACGCCGAGCAGGATTGCCAGTCCGACCGAGAGACCGACGAGATATCCCGCGCCGATCAGCGCCAGGCTAAACCCCATGTCGTAACCGCTC
>CAZCJI010000208.1:0-5864 GCA_964498625.1 uncultured Rhizobium sp. | reverse complement strand
TGTCGGTGCGGATCATGTTGCGCTCCGCCAATGCGCGCGATCCGTTTTCGCAACTCGCGGGCGCGGCGCTGGCGATGGTCACGGCGATCCAGGCTTTCATCAATATGGGCGTCGCGGTCAGCCTCCTGCCCGCGAAAGGCATGACGCTGCCCTTTATCTCCTACGGTGGCTCGTCGCTGTTCGCGGTTGCGCTAACGATGGGCTTTGCGCTCGCGGTCACGCGCCAGCGTCCGAAGCTCGAACTTCGCGAGCAACGGCCCGTGTTCGGCTCTCTCCTGGGAGCGCGCGCATGACGACCATCGTGCTTTCGGCCGGCGGTACTGGCGGTCATCTTTTCCCGGCGCAATCGCTCGCCGCCGAACTCGTGCGGCGCGGCAAGACGATTGTCGTGATGACGGACCGGCGCGGCACCAACTATGCGACGGCGTTCCCTGGCGCCGCGATTGAAACCGTTCCGTCCGCGGCGTTCTCGGATCGCTCGTTCCTCCGCTTGCTTGCCGCGCCATTCGAGATTGTCGCCGGCATCGCGATCGCGTTGGCGAAACTGGCGCGCATCAAGCCCGGCGCCGTGGTCGGCTTCGGCGGGTATCCGAGCTTGCCCGTGATGATCGCGGCGTGGCTCGGCCGGTTCCCGACCGCAATCCTAGAGCAGAACGCCGTCACCGGCCGCGCCAATCGCGCGGTGATGAACAAGGTCAAGGTGATGGCCGCGGCGTTTCCGATTGCGCGCTTCGCGCCGAAGGATGCATCCAAGATCGTGCTGACGGGCAACCCGCTGCGTCCGGCCGTCATCGCACTTTCGGGCGCGCCGTATAATAAGCCCGACATCACTGGCCCGCTGCATCTGCTCGTCTTCGGCGGCAGCCAGGGCGCGCGGGCGATGAGCGAGCTGGTTCCCGCCGCCGTCGCGCTGTTGCCAGAGTCGTTCCGCGCGCGTCTCGACATCGTGCAGCAATGCCGTCCTGAAGACCTCGAAAGCGTTCGCGCAGCCTATGCGGCAAGCGGTGTGAAAGCGGAGCTTGCGAGCTTCTACACCGACATGCCCGCGCGTTTGGCGAAGGCGCAGCTTGTCATTGCGCGCTCCGGTGCGGGCACGGTCAGTGAGCTGATGGCCATTGGCCGCCCGGCGATCCTCATCCCGCTTCCGCATGCGCTCGACGACAACCAGACACCCAATGCGGAAATTCTATCGAATGCCCACGCCGGATGGTGTGTGGCGCAGCGCGATCTCGCCCCGGAAAAGCTTGCCGGGATGATAAAGTTTGCTTTCTCCAATCCCGACGATCTCGCGCAACGCGCGGCCAATGCGCACGCGCTCGCAAAGCTCGACGCCGTCTCGCGTCTTGCCGATCTCGCTGAAAACCTGGCCCAATCTTCTTATCAGAGGACCGCCGCATGAAGCCGGTCCAGACCCGCGTTCCGCTCGATATCGGACCGATACACTTCATCGGCATCGGCGGCATCGGCATGAGCGGCATCGCCGAGATCATGCACAATCTGGGCTACAAGGTTCAGGGTTCGGATATCGCCGACAATGCCAGCGTCAGACGCCTGCGCGGAATGGGCATTCCGGTGGCTGTCGGGCACGCCGTAGAGAATCTTACAGGCGTACACGCCGTGGTTTATTCCTCGGCCGTGAAGCCGGGGAACGTAGAGTTCGAAGAGGCGCGCAAGCTCAATCTGCCGCTTGTGCGCCGCGCCGAGATGCTGGCCGAGATCATGCGGCTGAAGTCCTGCGTCGCCATTGCCGGCACAAACGGCAAGACAACGACGACGACAATGGTGGCTGCGCTGCTTGACGCCGGCGATCTGGACCCTACTGTCGTCAACGGCGGAGTCATCAACGCTTACGGCACCAATGCGCGCCTCGGCGCCGGCGACTGGGTCGTTGTCGAGGCCGACGAAAGCGACGGCACGTTCTTGCGTCTGCCCTCGACGGTCGCAGTGGTCACCAACGCCGACCCGGATCATCTCGATTTCTACGGCACCTTCGACAGGATGCGCGATGCGTTCCAGCGCTTCGTCGAAAACGTGCCGTTCTACGGCTTCGCGGTGCTGTGCATCGATCACCCCGAAGTGCAGGCCATGGTTGGCCGCATCGAGGATCGCCGCATCGTGACCTACGGTCTGTCGCCGCAGGCCGATGTGCGCGCTCTGAATGTGCGCTTCTCAGAAGGCGCCTCGCATTTCGATGTCATCGTCACCGATCGCCGGAGCGGCACGGAAACGCGCCTGGATAACATGCGCCTGCCGATGCCAGGCGAGCACAATGTGCAGAACGCGCTGGCCGCAATCACCGTCGCGCGCGAACTGCGCGTAAACGACGAGAAGATCCGCAGTGCGCTGGACAAGTTCGGCGGAGTAGGGCGGCGCTTTTCAAAGGTCGGCGAATGGAACGGGGCCGCAATCATCGATGATTACGCGCACAACCCCTTCAAGATCGCCGCAGCCCTGAAAGCCGCACGTCAGGCATATTCCGGGCCGGTGATCGCCGTGGTGCAGCCGCATCGTTACACGCGCCTCCGCGACACGTGGGAACAATTCTGTTCCTGCCTCAACGATGCCGATGTCGCGATCATCGCTCCGGTCTATCCGGCGGGAGAACAACCCATCGAAGGCATAGACCGCGATACATTCGCCGACGCTTTGCGCAGCCACGGACACCGCAACGTGATGGTGATCGATGACGGCAACGATGTTGCCACGACGGTCGCGCCACTCGCAAAAAAGAGCGGCGCCATCGTGATGCTGGGCGCTGGCTCCATCTCGCAGTGGGCGCACGCGCTGCAGGCACAATTGGAGGGTCAGGCGTGATGGTGGCCCGTTCCTGCGATGCGCTTCCGCCTGTGCGCGGTACCTACACGCAAGGTGCTCCGCTCAAGGACCTCGTCTGGTTTCGCGCCGGCGGGCCCGCGGAAGTCCTGTTCCGTCCGGCCGATGCCGACGACCTTGCCACCTTTTTATATGCGCACTCGCCGGAGACGCGGGTCAGCGTGATCGGCGTCGGCTCAAACCTTCTGGTCCGCGACGGCGGCATTCCCGGGGTCGTGGTCCGGCTTCCCGGCGCTTTCGGCAAAATTTCCGTCGATGGCACGCGCGTTCGTGTTGGTGCTGCGGCGCTCGATGCGGCTGTCGCGCGGGCAGCGGCGGAGGCTGGTATCGGCGGTCTCGAATTCCTGCGCGGCATTCCCGGCACGGTCGGCGGCGCGTTGAAGATGAACGCTGGCTGCTACAGCAGAGAGATCAAGGACATCTTCGTCGAGGCCAGCGCTATCGATGGCCAGGGCAACAAGCTGACGCTTTCTGCTGCCGACATGGGCTTCGTTTATCGCAAGGCGCAAGTGCCGGATGATCTGATCTTTGTCGAAGCTGTGTTCGAAGGCATGACGGACGACCCCGCTGCCGTGAAAGCGCGGATGGAATCGCTGGTCGAACAACGCGAGTCCGCGCAGCCGGTCAGATCGCGCACCGGCGGTTCGACCTTCAAGAACCCGCCGGGACATAAGGCCTGGCAACTTATTGATGAGGCTGGCTGCCGCGGGCTGATGCATGGCGCGGCGCAGGTGAGCGAGAAACACTGCAACTTTCTTATCAATACGGGTGATGCCACCGCCGCCGATATCGAGGCGCTGGGCGAAGAGGTTCGAGCGCGCGTGAAGGCGCGATCGGGTATCGAACTTGAGTGGGAAATCAAGCGGGTGGGCGTCACATGAGTGCGTTCAGCCGCGTCGCCGTTCTCCTGGGAGGCCGCTCTGCCGAGCGCGAAGTGAGCCTTTCCTCCGGTGCTGGTTGTGCAAAAGCATTGCGTGAAGAAGGTTTCAACGTGGTCGAGATCGATCCCGGCGAGAATCCCGGCGGGCAACTGCTCGAGGCCAGGGTCGATTGCGCCTTCAACGCGCTTCACGGCCGCTTTGGCGAGGACGGCTGCATCCAGGGAGTGCTTGAACTTCTGCGCATCCCTTACACACATTCCGGCGTGCTTTCGTCCGCGCTCGCCATGCACAAAGAGCACACCAAGGACGTCTACCGCGCCGCCGGCATCCCGGTCGTGAAGTCGATCGTTGCGGATCGCCGCGACGCGGGCGCCAAGCATCTGATGGAGCCGCCCTATGTCATCAAGCCGGTGAACGAAGGCTCGTCGGTCGGCGTCTACATCATCCGCAAGGGCGACAACCGTCCTCCGTCGGAATTGACGAAGGCGGAATGGAATCTCACCGACGCGATGATGATCGAGGAATATGTCCCGGGGCGCGAACTCACCGTGGCGGTGATGGGCGACAGGGCACTCGGTGTCACCGAGATCACGACCAATCTCGAATTCTACGACTACGAAGCCAAATATGCGGCCGGCGGCTCGACTCACACGCTGCCGGCAAAAATTTCAGCCAATATCGCCGAGGAGGCGAAACGTCTTGCAGTGCTGGCGCACCAAGCGCTTGGCTGCCGCGGTGTCACACGCACCGATTTTCGTTATGACGACACCGGTGCAAAACACCGTCTCATCGCACTTGAGACCAATACCCAGCCCGGTATGACGCCAACATCGCTCGTTCCCGAGCAGGCGGCTTATGCGGGTATGACCTATGCCAAGCTGTGCCGCTGGATCGTGGAGGACGCCTCATGCGATCGGTGAAGGTTGAGCGTCCGCAAAGCCGTTCGCGCGGAAAGACGCCGCCACGTCCGAAACGCGGCACGCGTGGCACACAGCTGCGCGCGACATTCAGCAAGCGTGAAAAGAAACCGGGCCTGTCCGCGCGCATCGGTGATGCGATCAAGGGCTGGCTCATGGCGCGCCGTCCGATGTTCATGCTGACGGCGGGTCTGCTGACGGTCACGCTGATCGCGGCCATCCTCGTCAGTGGCGTCATCGGCCGCACGGTGCGGCGCTTGGACAACGCGGCCTCGGCGGTTGCCACCGACGCCGGCTTCGGAATCGGTGAGGTTCATCTCGCCGGCAATGTCCGCACACCGCCGGAAACCGTTCTCGCAGCGCTCGGCTTCGAACCGGGGCAATCGATTTTTGGTGCCGATGTGCAGACCGCGCGCAAGAAATTGATGAGGCTCGATTGGGTCGCCGAAGCCGATGTGCAACGGCGCTATCCCGATGCGATCTACGTGCGCATTGTCGAGAAACTGCCCTTCGCCCTGTGGAAGTCTCCGGATGGCATCACCGTGATCGAACGCAATGGCGGTCTGATCACGCGCAAGGACATTGCGAAATTCGCGAAGCTGCCGCTTCTCGCAGGCGACGGCGCGCCCGAAGCCGCGGCGGAGATTATCGATGCCGTCGCCCAGCATCGCGCGGTCGTGGCGCGCGTGAAAGTCTATCAGCGTCAATCCCAGCGCCGCTGGAACCTCATTCTCGACGACGGTGTCATCGTCAAACTGCCGGAAGCCGGCTGGCAGAAGGAACTCGACACACTCGAGTCCTTGATCGTCGACAAATCTATTCTGGAGCGCAATCTCGCGGAAATCGATCTGCGCGTCCCAGCCTACTACTTCTTTGTTCTGAAAAATGGTCAGACCAGCAAGGTCGATCGGGGGAGAGAACTCTGATGGGTGAAACAGTGCGGTTGCGCGCGGTGGGCGAAGTGCCTGCGTACAGGCCCGGTCTGGTGACGGCGCTGGATATTGGCTCGTCGAAGATCGCCTGTCTCATCGGGCGCGCGGAGCATAGCGGATTGCGCATTCTGGGCGCGGCCTTGCGCGAGAGCCAGGGCATCCGCGCGGGCACGATCGTCAGTCTCGATCTGGTAGAGGAATCGATCCGCGATTGTGTCGCCGCTGCCGAAAACCATGCCGATGCACGTATCCAGAACGTCCTCGTATCCGTCAATTGCGGCCAGCCGGTCAGCGTGACATCG
>CAZCJI010000207.1:0-5908 GCA_964498625.1 uncultured Rhizobium sp. | reverse complement strand
GCGGAGCCGGGCGGCGGACCGAACGGTCTCGCGATCGGCCCCGATGGCGCGCTTTATGTCTGCAACAATGGCGGCAATTTCGAAATTCATGACCGCGACGGGTTGATGATCCCGGGTCACACACCGCCGTCCCACAAGGGCGGACGCATCGAACGCGTCAATCTTTCGACCGGAAAGGTCGAGGTGATCTATTCCGAATGCGACGGCGAGAAATTGCAGGCGCCGAACGATCTGGTGTTCGACCAGCATGGCGGCTTCTGGTTCACCGATCATGGCAGCACCAACGACAGATATCGCACTCACGGCGCTCTCTATTACGCCAAGGCCGACGGCTCGAAGATCACCAAAGTGCTGCGCGAGTTGCTTTCGCCCAACGGCGTCGGCATGTCGCCGGACTACAAGACGGTGCACTATGCGGAGACATTTCCCGCGCGGTTGTGGAGTCTATCGTTGACCGCACCCGGCGTTGGCGCGCCGCCGGCTGGATTTACGCCTGCGAATTTCGAAGGTGCGTTTCCGGGTCTTGCCTATTTCGATTCGCTGGGCGTTCAGGCCGATGGTGGCGTGTGCGTCGCGACGATCCTGGCCGGCGGCATCTCGACCTTCTGGCCGCACGACAAAAAATTCGAACATACGCCGCTGCCCGATCTGCTCGTCACGAATATCTGCTGGGGTGGAAAGGACATGAAAACCGCGTTTATCACGATGTCTTCCACCGGCAAGCTCGCCACGATGGAATGGCGCTCGCCCGGCCTCAGACTCGCCTACAACGCCTGATGCGGCATTATTCCAGCACGATTTTCGGGGCAGTACGCGCCGGTGTGCTGAGCGTTTTCGCGACTTCCGACGCGACGGCGAGATAAGCTTTCGCCTCGGCGCTGTCCGGTGCGCTCGCGGTCACGGGTGTTCCCGCATCGGAGAGTTCGCGGATTACGCCGACCAACGGCACTTCGCCGAGGAACGGCGCACCCATCGCGCGTGCGGTTTCCCTTGCACCGCCATGTCCGAAAATATGCGTCTCATGTCCGCAATTCGGGCAGACATAGGTGCTCATATTCTCAACGATGCCAAGGATCGGCACATAGGTCTTTTCGAACATCGCAATCGCTTTGCGCGCATCGATCAATGCCAGATCCTGCGGTGTGGAAACGATGATCGCACCTTTCAGCGGAAAACGCTGCGCCATGGTGAGCTGGGCGTCGCCGGTTCCGGGCGGCATATCGACTACCAAGATGTCGAGCGGCGCCCACTGGACGTCGTTCATCATCTGCGTCAGGGCGCTTTGCACCATCGGGCCACGCCATACCATCGGCGTTCCTTCATCGACCAGGAAGCCGATGGACATGGTTTTGATGCCGAACTTCTCGATGGGCTTGAGCTTGTGATTTTCGGTCTCTGGCTTCTCGCGGATGCCGAGCAATCGCGGCACCGAAGGGCCGTAAATGTCTGCGTCCAGGAGACCGACCTTAAGTCCCTGACGCGCGAGGCCCAACGCGAGATTGACCGCCACCGTCGACTTGCCCACGCCGCCCTTGCCGCTTGCGACGGCAACGATCGACCCGACGCCGGGGATTCCTTGCGATGACGGCGCGGCGTGTGGAGCGTGTCCGCCTTGCGGTTTTTGCTGTCTCGCCTGATGTGCCGTCAGGACTGCGGTCACGGACAGAACGCCGGGTACCGCGTTGACGGCATCTTCGCAGCGCTTGCGAAGCGGCTCGGCATCGCGTCCGCGCGCCGGATCGACCTCGAGCGCGAAGCCGACATGACCACCTTTGACGACCAGTCCTTCGATCATGCCGGAGGCAACGACGCTCTTTCCGCTCGCCGGATCGATGATGGTCTCCAGTGCTTTCAGCACATCTTCGCGTGTCGCCGCCGCCATGTCCTGATGCCGTTCCTGATGCGAGAAAAGCCTAGGGATTTGCGCCCCGCCGCCGGTTCCTCATATAACCGCCGCACCTTGGGAAACCAAGGAAATGAGAGCGCTTCCGTATGCCTTGGACGAACCAGAATGGCGGTGACGACGCGGGTCCCGAAAGACCGCGCGGACCGTGGGGGCAGAACGCCTCCGGTGGCGGCAATTCGCGCCCGCCGTCCAGCGTTTCGGATTTTCTGAAACAGGCTGCCGAGGGATTGCGTCGCCTGGTGCCTGACGGACCGTTCACCACGCGCTCGCTTGGCCTCATCGCGCTGGTTTTCCTGGGGCTCTGGATCGCCAGCGGCGTCTATTTCGTCCGTCCCGATGAGGAAGGCGTGGTGCTGCGCTTCGGTGCCGTGAGCGCGATCTCCGATTCCGGTATGCGCTATCATCTGCCCTGGCCGATCGAGGTCGCCTACACGCCGAAGGTGAAGAACGAGAACAAGATCATCATCGGCTATCAGCCGGCCGATTCCAGCGAAGAGAATTCGCAGACCTCGGACGTGGTCGAGGAAAGCCATATGCTGACCGGCGACGAGAACATCGTCGACATCAACTTCACGGTCTATTGGAAGATCAAGGACGCGCCGGCGTTTCTGTTCAACGTCCCGCAACCGCAGGAAACGACGATCAAGGCCGTCGCTGAAAGCGCGATGCGCGAAGTGGTCGGCGAAACCCAGATCGAACGCATCCAGACCTCGGAGCGCGAGCAGATCCAGCTGCGCGTGCGCGACTTGATCCAAAAGACGCTCGATTCCTATCAGATGGGCGTCATGGTCACGCGCGTGCAGATGCTGAAAGCCGACCCGCCCGGCGAAGTGATCGCGTCGTACAGAGATGTGCAGAGAGCGAAGGCGGACCAGGACAGCAAACGCAACGAAGCGGAGGCCTACGCAAACAGGATCATTCCGCAGGCACGCGGACAGGCGGCGCATATCGTTCAGGACGCGGAAGCCTATCGTCAGCAGGTGATTGCCGAAGCGGGCGGGCAGTCGAAACGTTTCCTCTCCGTCTACGCCGAGTACAAGAAAGCGCCCGCTGTCACGCGCAAGCGCATCTATCTGGAAACGCTGAGCGGCGTGCTCGCACCGATGAACAAGGTGATCGTGGACGACAGCGCGAAGGGCGTCGTGCCGTATTTCCAGCTGCCGTCGATGCAGAAGCCGCAGATGCCGCCGCCGCAACAGCCGCGTGCATCCTCCGACACGGTGGTCGCGGCACCCGATCAGGGGGCGAGCCAATGAGCCGCAACCTCGCGATCGCCGCCGGATCTGTCGCCGTTTTCGTGCTGATCGCGATCCTGTCCTGCGTCTATACGATCTATCCGACGGATCAGGTGTTGCTGACCGAATTGGGCGCGCCCAGGGCCGTCATCACCGATGCCGGGCTGCACTTCAAGGTGCCGTTCCTGCAATACGCCAATTTCATGCCGCGGCAGCTTCTCAATCTGGAAGCGCCGAGCGAGGAAGTGATCGCGCAGGACAAGAAGCGTCTGGTGGTCGATGCCTTCGCGCGCTGGCGTATCGTCGATCCGCTTAAATTCTACCAAGCGGTGCCATACGCAAGCCAGGAGGCGGCGGAAGGTTTGCTGACGCCGATCCTGTCTTCGAACATCCGCCGCGTTCTCGGCTCGCAGAATTTCGCGACTGTCCTGTCCGAAAAGCGCGACCGGCTGATGCAGGACATTCGCGACAACATGAATCAGGAAGCGCGTGATTTCGGAATCGTGGTCGTCGATGTGCGCATCCGCCACGCCGATCTTCCACAGGCCAACAGCGACGCGATCTATCAGCGCATGCAGAAAGAGCGTCAGCGCGAGGCCAATGAATATCGCGCCGAGGGCGACGAGACGGCGCAACGCGTACGCGCGCGCGCCGAACGGGAAGTGACAGTGCTGCTCGCCGAAGCCACGCGCGAATCGGAGATCCTGCGCGGCCAGGGCGATGCGGAAAAAACCCGCATCCTTGGCGTGGCGTTCAGCCAGGATCCGGATTTCTTCGCGTTCTATCGCTCCATGCAGGCCTATCAGGACGCGCTCAAGGGCGACACCACGACGCTGATCCTGTCGCCGAACAGCGAGTTCTTCCGCTATTTTGGCTCCGGCGGCGGCGCGGCAGAGGGCAAGCGCAAGTAGGTCCTGGTGCGCATAGCTCCCTAACGCAGATGTCAGGTGCTTCTGGCCCAAATTCCTTCACTTTTTGGGGTGAAATATCTTATGGTTTGTTCCCGTTCCGTTTTGAGGCGTATTTGAATGTTTGCGCGTTCGTTCGTCTGTTCGTGTCTGATTGCTGTCGCCGTTCTGACTGCGCCGCTGTCGCAAGCCGTCGCCCGAGGTGCGCCTGATTCCTTCGCCGATCTGGCCGACAAGTTGTTGCCGACGGTTGTAAGCATCGCGACAAGCCAGACCTTGAAGCCGGGCAATGCGCAGCCGGGTTTGCCGAAACTCCCGCCCGGTTCACCGCTCACCGATCTGTTCAAGGATTTCCTGGAGCCGCAAAAAGCGGCGCCGCGTCATGTCACCTCGCTCGGCACCGGCTTCATCATCGATCCTTCCGGACTGATCGTCACCAACAACCATGTCATCGAGGATGCGGAGCACATCACCGCGACTCTGAACGACGGAACCGTGCTTCAGGCCAAATTGATCGGCCGCGATGAGAAGACGGATCTTGCATTGCTCAAGGTGACACCGAAAAAGCCGCTGCCTGCCGCGAAGTTCGGCGACAGCGATCATGCGCGTGTCGGCGATTGGGTGATCGCGATCGGCAATCCCTTCGGCCTGGGCAGCACGGTCACCGCCGGCATCGTGTCGGCGCGCAATCGCGATATCCAGGCAGGCCCCTATGACGAGTTCATCCAGACCGACGCGCCGATCAACCGCGGCAATTCCGGCGGACCGCTGTTCGACATGGACGGCAATGTCGTCGGCGTGAACTCGGCGATTTACTCGCCATCGGGCGGTTCGGTCGGTATAGGCTTTTCGATTCCCTCCAATCTCGTGCGGGACGTGGTCGCCCAGCTTCGCGCGCACGGCACTCTGCAGCGCGGCTGGATCGGTGTCCGCATTCAGCCGGTCACGAGCGATCTCGCCGAAGGTCTAGGGCTCGCATCCGCGACGGGTGCGCTGATTACGGATGTGACGCCGCAGGGTCCGGCCGCCAAGGCCGGCATCGCCAACGGCGATCTGGTGACGGCGTTCGACGGCAAGACCATCGGGGACTCGCGCGCGCTGCCCAGGTTCGTCGCCGACACGCCCATCGGCAAGACGGTGCCGGTCGACATCCTGCGCAAAGGCAAGAAGCAGACCATGCGGCTGACCGTGGCCAAGCTCGTGGACGATAAGCCGGCGCGCGCGTCATCGCCGCAAAAAGCAGCGCCGCCTCCGCCCAAAACTCAATCGCGGCTTTCGGGATTGGGGCTGTCGCTGGCGCCCATCGACAACGATGCACGCGCGCAATTCAAGATTCCGGGCGGTATTCAGGGCGTGCTTGTGACCGACGTATCGCCCGACAGTACGGCATGGGAGAAGAACATCCGCTCCGGCGACGTGATCGTTCAGGTCGCCGGCCAGAGCGTGCGCACACCGGCGGATGTGACGCAGCGTATCGAAGCCGACGCCAAGGCGGGCAAGAAGGTCGAGCTGATGCTGGTCAATCGCGGCGGCGATCTGGCCTATATCGCGCTGAAGCTCGGCTAGAGTTCGACGATCTCGTCGTCGCGATAGCCCTGCAAATAAAGCAATGCGCGAAGATCGCCGTGCGTGCCGCGCGCGGCGGCCGCTTCGGCCACGACGGGCTTGGCATGATAGGCGACGCCCAGCCCGGCGCGACGGATCATATCCAGATCGTTGGCGCCGTCGCCGACAGCGAGCGTATCGGCGAAATCGATTCTGAGCCTTTGTGTTTCGGCTTCAAGCGTCGCGAGTTTCGTTTCACGGCCGAGGATCGGCTCGCGTACGGCTGTCTTCTTCGTGGCGAATGCGGATGCTAG
>CAZCJI010000206.1:0-5934 GCA_964498625.1 uncultured Rhizobium sp. | reverse complement strand
CATGGTTCATCGAGACGATCTCGACCTTGCCGGTTTCCAGATCCTTCACCGGATGGTTCGCGCCGTGATGGCCCTGGGTCATCTTCCTGGTCTGTCCGCCGAGCGCGAGGCCGAGCATCTGATGGCCAAGGCAGATGCCGAACACCGGCACGTTCGCGTCGATCAATCCCTTGATGGTCGGAATCGCATATTCGCCCGTCGCCGCTGGATCGCCGGGGCCGTTGGAGAGCACCACGCCATGCGGTTTGTGACCCATCACGTCTTCCAGCGTCGCGTTCGCGGGGACGACGGTGATGTCGGCACCGACACCTGCTAGTTCGCGCAGGATGTTGCGCTTGACGCCGTAGTCGATCACCACCGCGCGGAATTGCGGCTTGTCCTGCTCGCCGTAGCCTTTGCCGAGCTGCCATGGCGTTTCCTGCCACTTGCTCGTCTGACGCGCGCTCACGTCCTTCGCGAGATCGAGACCTTCAAGGCCGGAAAAGTCTTTCGCAGCTTTGGTCAGCGCCGCGATGTCGTATGCGCCATGCGCGATCACGCCATGCGGCATGCCCTTCTCGCGGATGCGGGCTGCCAGAGCGCGCGTGTCTATGCCGCTGATCGCCGGAATGTTGTGCCGTTTCAGCCAGCGGTCGAGCGTGGCGAGATTGCGCCAGTTGGACGGATGCGTCGCGTCGGCGCGCACGATGAGGCCACGCACCGCCGGATTGATCGATTCTATGTCTTCCTCGTTGGTGCCGACAATGCCGATATGCGGGAAGGTGAAGCACACGATCTGCCCGGCATAGGACGGATCGCTCAGGACTTCTTCGTAGCCGGTCATCGCTGTGTTGAAGCAGACCTCGCCCACCGCCTGTGCGTTCGCGCCGAAACCGTGGCCCTCGAAACAGGTTCCGTCCGCCAGAACCAGGGCGGCGCGCGAAAGTTCTGCCGCCGGAGACGCGGCGGTTGGGGATTGGGTCTTGCTCATGGGAAGCCTCGAATTTGCCGATAAATAGGGGTGGCTTTTCCGTCCGTCAACGCATTCCTCCTTTGTCATCGCCCGCTTTATGCGGGCGACCCATTTTCCTATAAGAAAAAGAGGAAATTGGATGGCCCGCATTTGCGGGCTATGACGAAAAGGGACTGAAAATGGGCCTGCGCGAGCAATTCAACGAGCAGATCAAGGAGGCGATGAAGGCGAAGGACACCAAGCGCCTCTCGACCCTGCGCATGGTCACGGCGGCGCTCAAAGACCGCGACATCGCTGCGCGCACCGAAACCAGCCGCGAACTGCTGGGCGACGACGAGATTCTTCAGCTGCTCGCCAAAATGATCAAGCAGCGCGAGGAATCGGCCACTGCCTATGACGCGGGCAAGCGCCCGGAGCTCGCCGCCGGCGAGCGCGAGGAGATCGACATCATCCGCGCCTTCATGCCCAAGCAGATGAGTCCGGAAGAGACGAAGGCGGCGGCCCAGGCCGTGGTCGCGGAAACCGGTGCCACCGCGATGAAGGACATGGGCAAGGTCATGGCCGTGATGAAGGAACGCTACGCCGGCCAGATGGACTTCGCCAAGGCGAGTGCCGTGGTGAAGGATATTCTGAGCGGTCCGAAGAGTTGAGCTGAAATGAAATTCATTCGTCACGATGATCGCGGTTATCGTCTTGACGCCTATTTGGCTTATCTCGATCAAATAGAAGGTCGCTTGCCGCCTTCTGTCCGCGAATATGCTTTAGCGTCGTGGCACTACGACATAAAGCACCACCAGTGCCCGCACGATGCTAGGCTTGTTTCTATGTCCGTCGATGAAATTCCGACCGGAAAATCCAGTCGGACGTTAGAAATGCGTGCTCGGTTTAAGGGGGCGTTCAACGACGGCTTTTTCGATTTCATTTGGCGGGACGTTCAGAGTTATAGCCTTTCTCTAGATTCGATAACAAGGGGAGCAATCTCTGTCGGGCACGAAGATTGGATGATCGATGAGTTGTTGCTTGAGGGCTCCGGGTTGACTTCGCACGAGATTGAATTCTCCCGAACTGGCTGCTGGAAGATTCTATGTAAGGACATAACCTACGAATGGCGCACGAACATTTCACAATAAAGAATGCTGAAATGGATGACGACATCCGCCGTATCTATCCGGTGATGCGCGAACTGCGCGGGCACATCAAAAGCGAAGACGAATTTCTCATGCGCGTGCGGCGGCAACAGAAGCAGTCCGGCTGGCGGCTCGTCTATGTCGAAGACAACGGCGTGCCGGTCGCGGCGTCCGGCTTTCGCATTTCGGAATGGCTCGCCTGGGGCAAGGCGCTCTATGTCGATGATCTGATCTGTCTCGAATCCCATCGCGGCAAGGGCTTTGCCGAGGCACTGATGGCGTGGATGGAAGACCTCGCGCGTAAGGATTGCTGCGACGAGTTTCATCTCGATTCCGGCACGCACCGCCTCGGCGCGCACCGGTTCTATCATCGCCTGAAGCTCGCGATCACAAGCTTCCATTTCCAGAAGAAGGTTTACCCGTCTTTCAATTCGTCATGGCTGGGCTCGACCCGGCCACCCATCCGGCGCGCGTCGGCGCGCCGAGAGACTTTTGCGCTTGCAGATGCTCGTGCGATGGATGGCCGCCTCAAGGGCGGCCATGACGAAATGGGTTGGTGTCTGAATCCTACGCCGCCACCGCGCGGCTCATCGCTTCGCCGACGGCGTCGGCCAGCGCCTCGATGGTCGCGATCTCCTGCACGGTGAAACTGCGGTGCTCGCGCCAATAGGCGCCGATGGCCGCCACTGGCACTTCGGTGCGCACCGGCACCATCACCAGACTCTTCACGAACGTCTCGCGATAGGCGTCGTGCGGGATGCGGTCGTCGGCATAGATATCCTTGAGCACGACCGTCCTGCTGTTCAGCATCGCCCAGCCGGAGATGCAGGCCTCCATGGGAAAGCGCTGGCCCTTCCACAAAGGCGCGATCGCGTCTTCCTCGACATAGTGGCATTTGTCGCCGTCGCGCAGCACGAAGGTCACGCCGTCGGCGGAACACACCGCGCGCGCGGTCGTGCGCACGACCTCGATCAGCGAATCAAGCGTCTCGGCCACGGCGATCCGGTCCCTGGCCGCCTCGAGAAGGCGCCAGCGCACATCGAACGTTTTGACGTGAAAAATGTTGTCGCTCATGCCCGTTCCGCCCCAAGCCTTCCAATGTACAATCGGGGGTTTAACAAGATGCAAAAATCGCGTCTGCCCCATGAGGGCGAGACGATTCACAGGTGAATTGCGTTATACGGCCCACATTGTGCTCCGATTGCGCGTAAACTGGCTCCATGCGCTACGGCCCCAACCTTCTTGAGGAAGTCCTCCGGCGGACGGACATCGTCCAGCTGGTGGGCAAGCGCGTGAAACTCACGCGCCGCGGCCAGCAGTTCTGGGGCTGTTGTCCGTTCCACAAGGAAAAGTCACCAAGCTTCAAGGTCGAAAATGCGCGCCGCACTTATAAGTGTTTCGGCTGCGGCAAGGGCGGCGATGCATTCAAATGGTTGATGGAAACTGAAGGTTTATCATTCCCCGAGAGCGTGGAGCGATTGGCCGCCGATGCCGGTGTGGAACTCCCGAAATGGTCGCCGGAAGACGAGGCGCGTGAGGAGAAGAAAAAGTCGCTTTACGATGTTGTCGAAGCGGCGTGTGTCTTTTTCGAACAGCAATTACGGGAACCAGGCGGCCGCGTCGCGCGGGAATATCTGAATTCGCGCGGGCTCGGCGGCGATGCGGCGAAACAGTTCCGGCTCGGCTATGCGCCATCTGGCAGCAACGCGCTGATCGAGCATCTCAAGACCAAGAACGTCACGATGGACGACATGATCGCGGCCGGTCTCGCGCGGCCATCCGATGAGAATCGCGGCGCGCGCGATTTCTTCTTTAATCGATTGATGTTCCCGATCTCAGACGCGCGCGGTCGCATCATTGCGTTCGGCGCGCGCGCGCTTGAGGCCGATGCTAAACCCAAATACATCAACACCGGCGAGACGCAGCTCTTCTCCAAGGGCCATCTGCTCTACAATTTCGCGACCGCGCGGCCCGCCGCGATGAAGGCACAGACCATCATCGTCGCCGAAGGTTATATGGATGTCATCGCGCTGGTGCGTGCGGGCTTCGACTATGCCGTGGCCCCGCTCGGCACCGCGCTCACCGAAGATCAGCTGATGCTTCTCTGGCGCACCGCGCCGGAACCGACGCTCGCCTTCGATGGCGATGAGGCAGGCCTTCGCGCCGCACACCGCGCCGCGCGGCTGTCACTGCCGCTGCTGCGGCCCGGCTATTCGCTCCGTTTCGTGTTTGTGCCCACGGGCGAGGATCCCGACTCTCTCATCGCCAAACAGGGCGCCGGCGCGATGCGCAAACTTCTCGACGAGGCGCTGCCACTGTCGAAGGTGCTCTGGCGCGCGGAAACGGAAGGCAAGGATTTCTCCACGCCGGAACGCCGCGCCGGCCTGGAGCGCACGCTCGGCGAGATCGTCTCGCTGATCGGTGACACAACCATCGCCGATTACTACAGGCGCGACTTCGACCAGCTCGTTTTCGACAATTTCAAGCGCCGTGCTCCCGCGGCCCCACGCACCACCTCGCGCAATGACCGCAACCAGTGGCGCGGCAAGGGCGACCGTGGCCGGTTCCCGCAGCCCGTCGAAGGCGTGTCCGCCGCGCTGAAGGCCAGCCTGCTCGCGCGCTCCGGCAAAACGGCGGCCCGCCAGGTCAAAGAGGTCGAAATTGCCGAATTGCTGCTGAAAGACCCTGAAATCGTCGAAAAACATGGCGAAATGCTCGCCGAATTGTCCTTTTCCGATCGTTCGCTTGACACCTTGCGCCACGAACTCCTAAACCTCGCCGCCTCCGGTTTCCGGCTTGAAAATCCGGGTCTGGAGAACCATCTCGTCCGTAAGGGAATGGCCGATCTCCTCGCGCGTTTGGGGGCGGATAGGCGTTCTGACCCTGCGGAAACTTCTTCTGGGGGGGCCGATGCCGAGGAATGTGAGGCCAGATTCCTCCGTGCCGCCGCCCAGCTCCGGGACATGGCAGAACTCGAGCCGGAGCGGCAGCGCGCCGCGGAGCGGCACAAGGCCGAAGCAAACGAGGAAAGCTGGGCCGAATACCAACGGCTTTTGGGCCGACCTCACGATTGAGGCATTTGCCTCCCTATAGGTAGAGACACATGCGTGCCCGGGTTCCCCGTCCACGCTTTTGGGAAGAATTACGTGGCGACGAAGACGGCGAAAGACAGCAAGAAATCCGCGAAGGCCAAGGCTCCGGCAAAAAAGCCGGTTCCGGCCAAGGCGGCCTCGACCAAGAAGACGGCGGCGAAGAGCAAGCCGGCGCCGAAGCCTGCTGCCAAGACGCAAGCGAAAGCGGCTGCTGCCTCCAAGTCGGCGGCGAAGGTCGCGGCCCCTGTTGCCAAGACCAAGATTGATCCGAAGGCTGTCGCCGCCAAGCTGAAAGCCGCTGCCGAGGCGGCCGCGAAGAAACCGGTCGTTCCGGTGCCGCAAAAAGCCGGCGTGAAAATACCGCCCAAGACCGGCAAGCCCGGCGAAAGCGAAGCCCCCGGCGACGCCGACAGCCCGTTGCTGGATATGTCCGATGTCGGCGTGCGCAAGATGATCGCGCGCGCCAAGGCACGCGGCTATGTCACCTATGACGAGCTGAACAAGGTTCTGCCGTCGGAGAAGACATCGTCCGAACAGATCGAAGACACGATGTCGATGCTCAACGAAATGGGCATCAACGTCATCGAGAGCGAAGAGCAGGAAGAAGGCGCCGACGGCGAGAACCTTCCCGCCGCTACCGAGGGCAAGGAAGTCGCCACCACCACCGGCAAGGCGGCGGAAACCTATGACCGCACCGACGATCCGGTACGCATGTATCTGCGCGAGATGGGCAGCGTCGAGCTGCTGTCGCGCGAAGGCGAAA
>CAZCJI010000205.1:0-5949 GCA_964498625.1 uncultured Rhizobium sp. | reverse complement strand
CACCGGCGCCGACGATTACCTGACCAAGCCGTTCTCGATGACGGAATTGCTGGCCCGCCTGCGCGCCGTGATGCGCCGCATCCGCCCGTCGCTGGCGCCCGACACCGTCGCCATCGGCGATATCGAGATGGACCGTGCCGCCCACCGCGTCCGCCGCGCCGGCAAGGAAGTCCATCTCGGCCCGACGGAATACAAGCTGCTCGATCATCTGATCCAGCATCCCGGCCGCGTGTTCTCGCGCGAGCAGTTGCTGGACGCGGTTTGGGGCAGCGATGTCTATGTCGAAGCGCGCACGGTCGATGTCCATGTCGGCCGTCTGCGCAAGGCGCTGAACGTCGAAGGCGTGCGCGACCCGATCCGTACCGTGCGTTCCGCGGGATATTCGCTGGACGACACGATCGCGGCGTAGGCCGCGGTTGGTCCGGCCGTCGGTCGAGCGCGGCGCCGATCGCTGAAAAATAAGACGCCCCGACAATATTAGAATTGTTCTAATTTGTATTGACGGCGTTTTGTGACGGGCATAGCGTCCCGCATTCGCGGATGCGTCGGCATCCGGCCCCAAAGAATAATGCGCGAAAGCGGGAGATAGATATGGATAAAGAAAGCGACAACACAGGCAAATGCCCCTTCGGTCACGGCAGCGGCGGCGGAAGGCGCAATCGCGACTGGTGGCCGGAGCAGCTGGACATCCAGGTGCTGCACCACAACTCCCAGAAATCCGACCCGATGGGCGCGGACTTCCACTATGCCAAGGAATTTAAGTCGCTCGATCTCGATGCGGTGATCAAGGACCTGCACAAGCTGATGACGGATTCGCAGGAATGGTGGCCGGCGGATTTCGGACACTATGGCGGCCTGTTCATCCGTCTCGCCTGGCACAGCGCGGGCACCTATCGCGTCGCCGATGGCCGCGGCGGTGCGGGCGCGGGACAGCAGCGTTTCGCGCCGCTCAATTCCTGGCCGGACAACACCAACCTCGACAAGGCGCGCCGTCTGCTCTGGCCGATCAAACAGAAATACGGCGCCAAGCTCTCCTGGGCCGATCTGTTCGTGCTCGTCGGCAACGTCGCGCTGGAGTCGATGGGCTTCAAGACGTTCGGTTTTGCCGGTGGCCGTCCCGACACCTGGGAGCCGGAAGAGCTCTATTGGGGACCGGAAGGCACCTGGCTCGGAGATGAGCGCTATTCGGGTGAGCGCCAGCTCGCGAACCCGCTCGGCGCTGTGCAGATGGGTCTTATCTACGTGAATCCGGAAGGCCCGAACGGCAATCCCGATCCGGTCGCGGCCGCGCGCGACATCCGCGAGACCTTCGCGCGCATGGCGATGAACGACGAAGAAACCGTGGCGCTGATCGCGGGCGGCCATTCCTTCGGCAAGACGCATGGCGCGGGCGATCCCTCCTTCGTTGGCGCAGACCCCGAAGGCGCGCAGATCGAAGACCAGGGTCTCGGCTGGCGCAGCAAATTCGGCAAGGGCCATGGCGCCGACGCCATCACCGGCGGCCCGGAAGTGACGTGGTCGCAGACGCCGACGAAGTGGAGCAACCACTTCTTCGAGAACCTGTTCAAATACGAATGGGAGCTGACCAAAAGCCCGGCCGGCGCGAAGCAATGGAAGGCGAAAGGCGCCTCCGCGGATATTCCCGATGCGCACGATTCGTCGAAGAAGCATGTGCCGACGATGCTCACCACCGATCTCGCGCTGCGTTTCGATCCGGCCTATGAGAAGGTCTCGCGCCGCTTCCACGATCATCCCGAGCAGTTCGCTGACGCCTTCGCGCGCGCGTGGTTCAAGCTCACGCATCGCGACATGGGACCGATCCAGCGTTATCTCGGTCCGCTCGTGCCCAAGGAAGAGCTGATCTGGCAGGACCGCGTCCCGCACGGCACGGCGATCAGCGATGCCGATGTGGCCTCGTTGAAAGCAAAGGTGCTGGCCTCCGGCCTTTCGGTGTCCGAACTCGTCGCGACGGCGTGGGCGTCGGCCTCGACGTTCCGCGGTTCCGACAAGCGTGGCGGCGCGAACGGCGCGCGCATCCGCTTGGCGCCGCAGAAGGATTGGGAAGTGAACAATCCGGCGCAGCTCCACAAGGTGCTCGGCAAGCTCGAAGAGATCCAGAAGGGTTCGGGCAAGGTCTCGTTGGCCGATCTTATCGTGATCGGCGGCGCCGCGGCGATCGAGAAAGCGGCGAAGGATGCCGGCGTTACCGTGACGGTGCCGGTTGCGACCGGACGCGGCGATGCTTCGCAGGCGCAGACCGACGCGGCGTCGTTCGCGCCGCTGGAGCCCTGGGCCGATGGCTTCCGCAACTACTATCGCAATCAGGATCTGATGAAGCCGGAGGAAGCGCTGGTCGATAAGGCACAGCTTCTGCGTCTGACGGGTCCGGAGACGACGGTGCTGGTAGGCGGACTGCGCGTTCTCGGCGCGAACGCCGGAGGATCGAAAGCCGGCGTGTTCACCGCGAAGCCCGGCACGCTCAGCAACGACTTCTTCGTCAATCTGCTCGACATGAAGACCGATTGGAAGAAGACCGGCGACAATTCCCATGAAGGCCACGACCGCAAGTCGAACACGAAGACATGGGACGCCACGCGCGTCGATCTGATCTTCGGCTCGCATTCGCAGCTGCGCGCCTTCGCGGAAGTCTATGCGAGCGCCGACGCCAAGGAGAAGTTCGTGAAAGACTTCGTCGCGGCCTGGAACAAGGTGATGAACGCGGACCGCTACGATCTCGCCAAGGCGTGATCGCAAACTCCGCGTAAGAGAGATAGAGGCGGCGTTTCGGAAACGGAGCGCCGCCTCATCCTTTTACGTCGCACGAACAGAAATACCGGCTTAGAGTCGAAACAATCGGGAAAACCAGCAAGGAACACGCGATGAAATACCGCAAACTCGGCGCAAGCGATCTGAATGTCTCGGAAATCTCGCTCGGATCGTGGCTCACCTATGGCGTGGGCGTCGAGCGCGATCGTGCGGTGGCGTGCGTGAACCGGGCGTTCGAGCTCGGCATCAACTTCATCGACACCGCCAACGTCTATGGTCGCGGCGCTGCGGAAAGTTTCCTGGGCGAGGCGCTCGCGAACCGCAAGCGCGATTCCTATGTGCTCGCGACCAAGGTGTTCTTCCCCATGAGCGACACGGACAAGGGCCTGTCACGCGCGCAGATCCTCAAGCAGATGGACGCGTCGCTGAAGCGCCTGCGCGTCGACTATGTCGATCTTTATCAATGCCACCGCTACGACACCGAGACGCCGCTAGAGGAAACGATGCAGGCGCTGAGCGATGTCGTCCGACAAGGCAAGGCGCGCTGGATCGGGTTCAGCGAGTGGTCGCCGCAGCAGATCGAAGCCGCGTTCGCGATCCCTGGCATGGAAAAATTCGTCTCCAGCCAGCCGCAATATTCGCTGCTCTGGCGCAGGCCGGAGGAGAAAGTCATTCCGCTGTCTGCCAAGAACGGCGTGTCGCAGATCGTCTGGTCGCCGATCGCGCAGGGCGTCCTCTCCGGCAAATATCTGCCCGGTGCGAAAATTCCCGACGACACGCGCGCGAGCAGCGACAGCATGGGCAACTTCATCAAGTCGTGGCTGCAGCCGCCGGTGCTGGAAGCGGTGCAGACGCTGAAGCCGCTGGCGAAGGAGGCCGGCTGCACACTCACGCAATTCGCGCTCGCCTGGGTGTTGCGCGAGCCGAACGTCGCTTCCGCCATCGTCGGCGCAAGCCGGCCGGAGCAACTCGACGAGAACGCGGCGGCCTCGGGCATGACGATCGATCCGGCGCTGTTCAAAAAGGCCGAGGCGATCGTCGCGGGCGTGGAGCGCGGCTAGCGCGTTCACCCGAACGTAAACGAATACGCCTGCACGCCGGGATCGGTGAACTCGATGGTGAAGACGCGGTCGGTGATCGCGCCCGACTGACGGATGAGTTGATACAGGCGCTGGGTCGTCACGATGCCGTTGCCCTGCGCGTCGATGTCCATGCCGTGCATGTCGCCGGGCGCTTTGCCGTCGAGGGTCACGCGGAAATGCACAGGCGTCTTTCCGCCTGCCGGTCCCAGGACGAAATGCAGATCGCGCGCGTGGAAGCGGAACGTGACCTTTCCGCCCGCGCGGTTCAGCACCGTCATCTGCGGACCGATGGTCCAGTTGCCGCTCAAGGCCCATTGATTGAGGTTCAACCGCGCGGGCGTCGTGTAATCCGACGGTGAATCCTTGGCGACGTGATCGGAGGCGAAATTCGCGCCGCGATTATAGCCGACATAAGTCTCCGGCGATTGCACGTCGCTATTGTCTGCGGCGGCGAGCGCGCCCGTCGCGTCGGGATTGACGATGCCGCCGGGCACATCGGTGTTGCCCGCTTCTTTCAACAGAGTCTGGATGATGCGTTCGGACCGGTCGTATTCGCCTTCGCCGAAATGATGCGCGCGGATGCGGCCTTGGGCATCGATGAAATAGTGCGCGGGCCAATAGATATTGTTGAACGCCTGCCAGATCGCGAGGTTGCTGTCGAGCGCGACCGGATAGGCGACGCCCAGATCGCGTACCGCGCGCCGCACATTGTCGGGATCGCGCTCGAACGCGAACTCCGGCGCGTGCACACCGATCACGACAAGGCCGTGATCCTTGTATTTCGCGGCCCACGCTTTGACGTAGGGCAGCGCGCGCAGACAGTTGATGCAGGAATAGGTCCAGAAATCGATCAGCACCACCTTGCCCTTGAGCGACGCGGGCGTGAGCGGCGGTGAATTGAGCCAGCCCGTGGCACCGGCGAGCGGGGGGAATGTGCCTTCGACGGGAAGCGAACTTCCGACGACGGCTTGCGTCTTCGTCGCGGTGCCGGGACGAACCTTGTCGATCAGCGCCTGTTCGATGCGCGCGGTGTTGGCGGTGGAGAGGCGCGTCAGAAACCCGGTGTCGAGACCGAACGCAATGGCTATGACGCCGAGCAGGACGAGCGCGCCGAGCCCGCGCCGGATCCATTCACCGGCGCCGAGCGACTTCTTCATCGCGCCGAACACGCGCCCGCCGATCAACAACGCCGCCGCGAGCGATGTGGCTGCGCCCGCGGCATAGGCGATCAACAGCAGCGTGGTGCTCGCGCTCGCGCCCTGGATCGCGGCGCCGGTCAGCACGAGGCCGAGGATCGGTCCCGCGCACGGCGCCCACAACAATCCGGTCGCGACGCCGAGCAGCAACGACGCGCCGACACCGCTGCCCCGGTTCTGACTCAGGCGGTCGCCGAGCGCCACCAGCGGCTGCGTTACGCGATCGGCGAGCGACGGCAGCAGGAGCATCAATCCGAAGATCGCGAGCACGGCCATCGCGGCGATGCGTCCGTACTGGTTGGCGTGCACCGCCCATCCACCGCCGACCGCGGCCAGGGTCGCGACGCCCGCGAAGGTCAACGCCATGCCAAACAGCAGCGGCAGGCCGCTCTTCACGAACGGCTGGTCCGAGCGCGCGAACACGAAGGGCAGCACCGGCAGGATGCACGGGCTCAGGATCGTGAGCGCGCCGCCGAGATAGGAGAGCAGGAGAAGTGTCATCGCGGGCCGATCCTACAGGAACCAACCGGATATTCGCACGCCCGGGCCGGATCGTTACCGGCGCCGCGGGTTCAAAGCAGTTTTTCGATCGCGGACCTGATCTGCTCCGGCTTCGTCGTCGAGCCGTAACGCGCGACCACGTTGCCGGCGCGGTCGATCAGGAATTTCGTGAAATTCCATTTGATGTTCGCCGTGCCAAGGAAGCCGCGCTTCTCATGGGTGAGAAATTTGTAGAGTGGATGCGCGTGTGCGCCGTTGACATCGATCTTGGCGAACATCGGAAAGCTCACGCCGTAATTCACCTGACAGAACTGGCCGATGTCGTCCGCGGTGCCGGGTTCCTGCGAACCGAACTGGTTGCAGGGAAAGCCAAGGATCGTAAGACCTTTGGGATGAAGCTCTTC
>CAZCJI010000204.1:0-5983 GCA_964498625.1 uncultured Rhizobium sp. | reverse complement strand
GGTCGATGACGAGATCGACTTCGGCGAGCGGATTGATCTTCTCCGGATCGCCGCCGAGGTTCTTCATCGCATCGCGCATCGCGGCGAGATCGACGACGGCGGGAACGCCGGTCAGATCCTGCATCAGCACGCGCGCGGGTCGGAACGCGATCTCGCGGTCCGATGTCCTGTTCTTCAACCAGCTCGCGACGGCGCGGATGTCGTCGGCGGTGACGGTCTTCCCGTCTTCAAAGCGCAGCAAATTCTCCAGCAGCACTTTCAGCGAATAAGGCAATCGCGAGATGCCCTTGAGCCCGTTCTTCTCAGCCGCCGTCAGGCTGAAATAGGCATAGGTTTTTCCGCCCACCGTCATCGTGCGGCGGGATTTGAAAGTGTCGAGACTGGTGGCCACGGGAGCGCCCTTCGCGAGGGGTTTTTGAATGGCGCCGGTTTAGTCAGATTCACCCGCCATGCCAAGCATTTTGGGCGCGAATATGTAACAAATGATGATGATCGAAATCCGCCTCCGCGAGACAGAACATGAGTAGTACCAACGCCGTGCGTGTCGAGCGCAAAGATGCCGTTACGACGGTCATCATAAATCGCCCCGAAGCGCGCAACGCTATCGACCGCCCTACCGCCGACGCCTTGGTGGAGGCTTTCCTCGCCTTCGAACATGACGAAGACGTGAGGGTCGCCGTGTTGTGGGGCGATGGTGGACATTTCTGCTCCGGCGCCGATCTGAAAGGCGTCGCGACAAGCCGTGGCAACCGGTTGCAGGAGCCGACGGGCGCCTCGCTCGACGGCGCGGCTCCGATGGGCCCCACGCGGCTGATGCTGTCCAAGCCTGTGATCGCGGCGGTGTCGGGATACGCCGTGGCTGGCGGTCTCGAACTCGCGTGCTGGTGCGATCTGCGCGTGATGGAGGAAGGCGCGACGTTCGGCGTGTTCTGCCGCCGCTGGGGCGTGCCGCTGATCGACGGCGGTACGGTGCGATTGCCGCGGCTGATCGGACAGTCGCGCGCCCTCGATATGATCCTCACCGGCCGTGCCGTGGGAGCGGCTGAAGCGTTGTCGTTCGGGCTTGCCAACCGCGTTGTGCCGATCGGCGAAAGCCGTGCGGAGGCCGAGAAACTCGCTACCGATATCGCGCGCATGCCGCAAACCTGCATGCGCGAGGATAGACATTCCGTGTACGAACAATTCGGCCGCAGCCTCTCCGATGCGCTGGTGAACGAGTTCGTCCATGGCAGCCGGACACTCGCGTCCGGCGAAACCCAGCAGGGTGCGGCGCGCTTCGCCGCCGGGAAGGGTCGGGGCGGCAATTTCGACAATATTTAGGGAAATCGCGCGGGCATAATATCGCCCCATTCCTTAAGCACTCTCGTGCTGTGATGTCTGCGGGGCGCAGGCGAGCGGGGCCACGAGATCAATGCACGCGATGCCCAGGATTGGGACCGCTCTGTTGTTGTGCGTCTTGTTCTGCGGCGTGGCCCATGCGCAGGACGAGATGAACGCACGTCTCAACCGTGAGCGCGTCGGCGACGTCGATCCTGGAACCTATAGCGCGGGCAACAGCGTATTCACGCTCGACCGCTACAGCGACAAATACATCATTCGCTTTTCCGGAGATCCGGAGATCTACGTTCTTTACCCCGACCGCGCCTCGCTGGGCGGCAAGGTTCTGAAATTCGATTCCGGCGCGGTCGTGCTTCGCGTCGCGGGTTGGGGTGGCATGACGCTCTACACCGACACGCAGCCCGGCGGGGTGCCTGCGGAACGCACGGGCGACTCCCTGCCCCCGTCGCTCGGCAACATCTCGCTCTCGGATATGCAGAGCGCTGCCGAGGACGAAGCGGCCCACCTCGCTTATTCGCATCATGTGCACCTGAATTTCACGGCGGACTGGAGCGCACTTTCCGGCGACTCGCGATTGCGTGCGCTGTGTTTCGACGCGCTTGAGAACACCGAGCGCGGTATCGCGCGCTTTGCCAGCAATGACAGGGCGCGCGGAGCCTTTGCGAAGAAGATCGATCAGGTGCGTCTCGCCCTCGGCACCAAGCCGATCATGTTCCTTTCGGGTCGGACCTTGAACGTCACGTTCAACGCGCAGACCGGATATATCGGCCGCGCATCGTCGTGGGGCATCGCGCGCGCTCTGGGTCAGTTGCTGTCGATGCCAAACTGACCGCTCATTCGCTCAACGCAGCGGATTTGTTGCGCCGCGTTCGAGCATCACGCGGATGCCCGCGGCAAGCGATCTGGTGTCTGCAAGCGCGTTGTGCTGACGGCCCTCGAAAGCAATGCCAAGCGCCGGCCCGACATCGCAGGAATGCAGCTTTGCCGTCGGCACACCGTTCGCATTGAACCAGGGCCTCAGATTGATGAAAGGCGGCGGCGCACCCATTCCCTGCAAGCCGTAGAGCCGGATGTTGTCCGCAAAGATCAGATCGTCGGTCCCGAATGCCAGCGTCGTGCAATCGCGGGTGAATTCCAGAAAGGCCCGATAGGCCTCCACGAAATCGATGCCGCGTTCGGCGACATCCTCATTCGTGATGCCGGTGAGAGCGGTGAAATAGTCCGACAGAACCGGATTGATCCGCGGCCGCACCAGGACTTCCATTTCCGATTCGACGGCAAAGGTCCGCGCGTTCACACGAATCGCGCCGATCTGAACGAGTTCGGTGAATTCGCCCGGTCGCGACCAGCGATTCGCCATGGAGCCTTCCCAGGCCGTGAACTCAAGGTCGTAGACAACTGCCGATGTGTCAGGTTTCTGTGGAAAAAGTGTCATCGATGGGAACCGAATCAAACGCTCGCACATAATTAATGCATTCTTAACGCGGTCGGCCGACCCTAAGCCGGAAAACTCAGGGGAAGAGCATCATGGCGGTAGCACAGCGTGCGTCTCAGGCGTCGGCTCCGTCCGCACAAAACACCGGCGCTGTTCATCCTGTCGCCCGGCTCGCGGCGTTGCATGCGGAAGCACAGGAGACTGCCAAGCTCGCCAACCTACTCGGCCGCTCCATCCATGCTGCATTTGCAATCCCGCTGATGGGAGCGATTGCGCTGATCTTTGGCAACATAGGTACTCCCGCAAGCGTGACCTGGGCTGCTTTCGTGCTCACAGCCGCCGGCACGATTGCCCTCGCCTATCGCCGCGCCATCCGCCAGCCCTTCGAGCGCCCGGCGCTTAAATCTTTTTCACACGATCTGCACGCGATTCTGCTCTTTGCCGGATTTGCGTGGGGTGCGGGCGCCTTTCTCGTTTTGCCAGCCAGCGCCACGATGACAACGATCATTCTGTTCAGCGCCGGTGCTTGTGCCGTGATCGCTTTTCTGTTGCGCGATCTGAGGAGCACGTTTCTTTTTCTTGCGCCGGTCGTGGCACTTTCCTCATTTGCATGTGTGCTTCGTCCGTTGAACGGCGGCGCGCTGGATGCCGCGGCGGCTCTGATCGCATGCTGTCTTGTGGCGGCCCTGGCAATTGCTGCAACGCGGGTAGCGGCACGAGACACGCAAATGCCCGAACTTGCCGGACTTCCACAGGCTTAGGGCACTTCCGGCAGAGGGTCACGCAGAGTTAATATGCGTTGAGTAGCATCGCCATCCCCGGTGACCGCCTCCATCTTTCAAGCAGCCCCCTATGAACATCGTGACCCCAAGCCTTGCCACCGGCGACGAAACCGATGCCGCCCGCCGTCTGTCCGAAGCCACGAAAAGCCTGACCGATCCGGCGCAGTGCACGTTCGCCGAGGGACTTTTCAAAAACGCCGCGCCGGAGGATATCAATCGCTTCACCCCGGAGGCTCTGAGTGCGCTCGCGCGCGCGGTTTACCGGCGCGCAACCGCGCGCACCGGCGATGCGTGCGTGGTCGATGTTTTCTCGCCGCACAGCGAAGACAAGGCGTTTGGGCAAAACGAATCCGTTCTCGTTGCGATCAATGACGACATGCCATTCCTGTTCGACTCCCTGATCGGCGAGTTGAACGCACAAGGCGCGCGGCTGCGTGCCGTGTTCCATCCGATCGTCACGCTCGGCGGCACGGCCACGAGCGTGATCGTCGCGATCATGGACCCCCTGCCGGAAGAGAAGCGCAAAGCCCTCGTCGAAGGCGCGTGCACGATGTTCGCGCAGGTGCGCGTCTCGGTGCGCGACTGGAAGGCGATGCGACAAAAGCTTGAGGATGCCGTCGTCGGACTCAAGAAGCATCCGCCGCATATCGCTGCGGAGCAGATCGAAGAAAATATCGCTTTCCTCGAATGGCTTGGCGACAACAATTTCACCTTCCTCGGTTGCCGCGACTATCGCTATACGCAGGACAGCGACACCCGCCTCGACCCGATCGAAGGCAGCGGGCTGGGCGTCCTCACCGATACCGGCGCGAAGGTTGTACAGCGCGGCTCGCTGACACCGCAGATCATCGCCTTCCTGATGCAGCCTGATCCACTGATCATCACCAAGTCGAACGAGCGCTCGCTCGTCCATCGCCGGGTGCATATGGACTATGTCGGCGTCAAGATTTTCGACGATTCCGGAAGACTGACCGGCGAACGCCGCTTCGTCGGCCTCTTTACCTCGAGCGCTTACAGCAAGCGTCCCAGCGAAATCCCTCTTCTGCGCACCAAGATCGCGCATGTGAAGGAACGCGCGGGGCTTGCAGCCGCGAGCCATGACGGCAAGGCGCTCGCCCATATCCTCGACACCTATCCGCGCGACGAGCTGTTCCAGATCTCGGAAGAGGACCTCTTCCCCATTGCGCTCGGCATCCTGCGTCTCGGTGAGCGGCCAAAGGTAAAGGTGTTCGTGCGCTTCGACCGGTTCGACCGCTTCGTCTCCGCGCTCGTGTTCGTGCCGCGCGACCGTTACGACACCGAGGCACGGGAGAAAATCCACGAAATCCTGGCCAAGGCGTTCAACGGCCGCCTGTCCGCTTCAACGCCTACCATCGATGAATCCGCGCTGGCCCGTGTGTACTACATCGTCGGCCGCAATGAAGGCCCGCGCCCCCACGTGGACGTTCACACCCTCGAAGACAATATCCGCAGCGCGATACGCACCTGGGAAGACGGCTTCAGCGACGCGCTCGTCGCCAAGCACGGCGAGAGCGAAGGCGCGGAGATCGAACACGCCCGCGCCGCCCATTTCTCGCCAGGCTACACCGGCATGTTCACGCCGGAAGAAGGCGTAACCGATCTCGAGGAGGTCGTGGCGTTGGCGGCGAAGCCGGACGGGCTCAAGCTGAAAGCGCGTGCCTATCGCAAGAGGGACGACGCACACAGCACGCTGCGTCTCAAACTCTATCTGCTCGGCGAAGTTCTGCCGCTGTCCGCGTCCCTGCCGGTGTTCGAAAATCTCGGCATGAAGGTGATCGCCGAAGACGCGTTCTCCGTTTCTTTCAAAGACGACGCCGGCTGGACACATGAAGCCATCGTGCTCGATTTCGAGATGGAGCGCGCCGACGAAGGCGCGGCCGCGTTGGACGACATCAAGGCGCCGCTGGAAGAAGCCTTCCGCGCGGTCGTCTCCGGCGAGGCGGAGAGCGACGGTTTCAACCGTCTTGTGCTGTGCGCGGGTCTGGCATGGCGCGATGTCACGATCTTGCGCGCGGTCACGAAATATCTGCGCCAAGCCGCGATCAATTTCAGCCAGGACTATATCGAGCATGCGCTGGGCCGAAATCCCGACATCGCGCGGCTGCTCGTCGAACTCTTCCACACCGCCAACGATCCGTCCGGCGACGACAAGCGCGAGGCGCGTGTCCGTCTGGTACAGACCAGGATCGACAAGGCGCTGAACGACGTCCCCAGCCTTGACGACGATCGGATCATCCGCCGCCTGCGCAATGTGATCGCCAGCGTTTTGCGCACCAACTACTATCAGCGCAATCCGGATGGCACGACACGGCCCGTCTTCGCGATCAAACTGAACTCACAGAAGATCGAGGAACTGCCGGCGCCAAGGCCGCTGGTCGAAATCTTCGTCTATTCGCCGCAAGTCGAA
>CAZCJI010000203.1:0-6057 GCA_964498625.1 uncultured Rhizobium sp. | reverse complement strand
AGCGGCCGCGGCGGGCGGCGGTGAACAGATCCGCCCGACGGCACGCGTGGCGATGGATGAGCAAAACGACGCGAATATCGGAGAAGAGACCGGCGATTATGCCGGCGCCGTTGCGCAATACGACAAGGAGATCGGCGAACTGGATTTCAACGGCTCGCGCTGGACCGGCACATATATGAAGTCCGCCGATCTTGCCTTGTTGCACGATGTGGCGGCGTCGCGCCGCGCGTTGGACACCTATACGGACGCCGCGTTGCTTCCGCGTGCGAACATCAATGCCGGCTGGAACCAGACGAACATGAATTTCCCGCAGTTCGAGCAACTGGCTGCGCTCGGCGACTGGGCCGCGGCGCGGAAGGATATTGAAGCGGTGGCCGCCTCACCTTTTGCCAAAGACCCCCACAGCATATTGCCCCTTTATGTGCAGCTTTTTCCGCACGTTGCACAGGCACAGGCCAAGACCGGCGACTTCACGTTGGCATGGGCTACGATCAGGCGCACGCCGCTCGATTGCTATTTTTGTCTGCGTGTGCGCGGCCAGATCGCGGCCGAGCAGAAGAACTGGAATGGTTCTGCCTATTGGTTCGCGCGCGCTGTCGCGTTGGCACCATCGATCCCGTTCGCCTACACCGACTGGGGCCGGATGCTGATGGTCAAAGGCGATCTCGACGGCGCCGTCGCGAAGTTCGAAAGCGCCAACAAGAAAGGCCCGCACTTCGCCGATCCTCTGGAGATGTGGGGCGAGGCGCTGATCGCCAAGAACCGCTCCGACCTCGCGCTCGCGAAGTTCGAAGAAGCCGACAAATACGCCCCCCATTGGGGCCGTCTGCATCTCAAATGGGGCGAGGCGCTGCTGTGGAGTGGCGACAAGGCAGGTGCCGCAAAGCAGTTCGTCGCCGCTTCGGCGCTCGATCTGACAAACACCGAAAAATCAGAACTCCTGAAAGTCTCGCATGGCTGAAGAATCTTCCAGTCCAAAAATCGGCAACGCGGCGGAGGCCATCGCGCTCGGCGCGCATGGCGTGCTCGATCCGCGGGCCGCGAGATACCTGGAGAAGCAGGCGCGGCTCACCGAATTGCAGATCGCCGATCTGGAGCGCGAGGATGCGCTGCGTCACTGGTCGCTGCGCGTGCATCACATCAGCGACGTGATGAAGCTCACCTTCGAGCTTAGCGCCGCGTTCGTCGTGCTGGTGCTGGTCGGACTGATCTGCATGACGCTGTGGAAAGCCGCACACGACGACAGCCTTGTCATCCAGGCGTTCAGCGTGCCGCCTGATATGGCCGCGCGCGGCCTCACCGGCGAAGCGGTGGCGTCGCAGGTGCAGGACAGGCTTGCGGCGATCCAGGACAAAACGCTGACGAGCAGGCCAGCAAGCTCCTATGCCTCGAACTGGGGCGATGACGTCAAGGTGCAGATTCCCGACACCGGCATGTCGATCGGAGAGTTCTATCGCCTGCTCGTGTCTTGGTTCGGGCATGAGACGCGCATCTCCGGCGAGGTCTATCGCACGCCAAGCGGCATCGCGATGGCGGTGCGAACCACCGGTCAGCCGGGCGATATCGTAACCGGCACCGACGCCGATCTCGACGGTTTGGTGCAGAAGGCGGCGGAAGCGATCTACGCGCGCACGCAGCCCTATCGCTACGCGATGTATCTGATCGCAGTCGATCCGGTGAACAGTCAGCCGCGGGTGAACGCGATTTTCGACAGGCTCACGACCGCCGGTGCGCCGCTCGACAAGGCGTGGTCCTATATGGGGTTCAGCACCTATGCCGAATTCACCGATCCGCTGCGGGCGCCCGCACTCAATGCAAAGGCCATCCCGGTCGTGCCGGAATTCGCGCTGGCCTATCAGAACATCGGCGGTGAGGAAGTGACGCTCGGCCATGATGAGGCCGCGCTGGCGCCGTGGCGCAAGGACATCGCTCTCCTGAGCGCAAGCAATGGCGGAATGACGGAGCGCGCGCGCAATATCAGCCTGCCATCGATCGTCGCCGGTTTGGCGGAGTTGAGCGGGGACTTCCAGGCCGCACTGCACAACTATGAAATCACGGCCGCGCTGCCCGACTATGCCGGCATTTCCGGGTTCGCCAATCATAAGATCGCTTACGAGCTCGGTTTGTTGCACGAGCCCACGCGGGCGCGTTCGCTATGGGCGCGGCGCATCAAGCCGGATGCCGGGCGTGACGAAATCCTGTCCGATGCCACGGATGCGCAGATCCTCGCCGGCATTCAGGATTGGGCGGGCGTGCTCGCGTCGAAAGTGGAGCTGGAACGTCTTCTGACACCGGCGCCACCGCCGCCCTTCACGGCGGAATACACAAAGCAAACATTCGCGCGCGATGTCTGGCCCTATGTTGCGGAAGCGCTCGCGCACAGAGGTGACATGAAAGGCGCGGAAGCGTTGATCGCCAAGACGCCGATCGATTGTCTGATCTGTGTACGCGTGCGTGGCGAACTCGCGGCGATGCGCGGGGACTGGGCCGAGGCCGCGCGCTGGTACGCGATGGCGTCCGCGCAGGCGCCGTCGATCCCGTTCCCGGACAATGACTGGGGCCGGATGCTGATGGCGAAAAGCGATCTCGATGGCGCCATCGCGAAGTTCGAAAGCGCCAACAAGAAAGGCCCGCATTTCGCCGATCCGCTGGAAATGTGGGGTGAGGCGTTGATCGCGAAGAACCGCTCCGATCTGGCGCTTGCGAGGTTTGAAGAAGCCGCGAAGTACGCGCCCAACTGGGGCCGCCTGCATCTCAAATGGGGCGAGGCGTTGTGGTGGTCAGGCAAACACGACGAAGCGAAAAGACAATTCGCCATCGCCGCCGGTCTTGACATGGCGCCGTCCGAAAAATCCGAACTCGCGAAAGTGAGCGTGCATGGCTGACGATATTCTCGACGCGCAGAGCATGGCCGAAGACGCATCGGAGACCAACGCGGCCGCCGTGGCGCTCGCGCTCGACGGCGCGTCGTCGCGGCCGGAGCTTTCGCACGCCATCGCCGCATTCCTGAAAGAACAGCGCCGCCTGATGGAAGAGCAGCGCGAGCAGCTCCGCGATCAGGTCAGGCGTCTGCAGCTCAGCATCATCGACCAGCGTTTCTCCATTGCGTTGAAGGCGATGACAGCGGTGGTTGGTTTCGTCGTCGCCATCCTGTTCGCGATCATGGTCTGGAACGCGTATGGCAGCGGCGGCCTTGTCATCGAGCCATTCTCCGTGCCGCCGGATCTCGCCGCGCGCGGACTGACGAGTGAGGTCGTGGCCGCCAAGCTGCTCGACCAGCTCACGCAGATGCAGAAGGAAACCAGTTCACAGCGCGCGCCGCAAACGTTTCAGAACTATTGGGGCCAGGACATCAAGGTGATGATCCCCGACACTGGCGTGTCGTTCGGCGAACTCGACCGGTTCCTGAACTACAAGCTCGGACATGCGACACATGTTTCCGGCGAGATCGTGCGCACGGCATCTGGCATTGCGATCACGGCGCGCACCGGACCGGATGGAAGCGGTACGGTGAGTGGTAACGAAAACGTACTCGATCCGCTGATGCGCAATCTAGCGGAGCAGGTCTATCGCCTCACGCAGCCCTATCTTTACGGCGCTTGGTTGCAGGACCTTGGCCGGGCAAAGGACGCGCTTCCCGTTTTCATGGCGATGGCCACGAGCGGCCCCGAACAGGAACGCGGTTGGGGTTATCTCGGCTGGTCGAACTGCCTGGAACAGACCGACGGTGAAGGTCCGAGTCTTGCGATGCTCCTGCGTGGTGTCCGCGCGGACCCGCGTCTCTTTATTCTCCGGCAGAACATCGCGCTTGCCGAAGACGAGTTGAGCCGTCCGGAACAGGCGATCGCCGATGCCCGGAACGCACTTGTGTTGCTCAATACACCCGGAAATGGCGGGATTCGCGACAGCGTGGCGCCGAACTCACGCGCGCGTCTGCAATCCGCCATCGAAGCAAATTTGGGCGATTACCACAGCGCCGCGGTGCGGCTCATCAACGATTTCAAAATCAGGAATTTCGGCATTTTCACCTACAGCATTGCCGCGGTGGCATCCCGGTCGCTCGCGGGCGAGCACGACCCCAAAAGTGCGCGCGGCGACGTCACGAAACTCTGGTTGGGCGCGAACCCGTTCAATGTATCGGTCAGGAACGTGGACAATCTTTCGGCGGAAATGTTTATCGCCTCGCAGGTTGGAGACTGGAATGCGATCATCGCGCTCGATAGGAAAACGCCGGCGCTTCTGTCCAACCAGCCTGCGCTGCGCGATTTGATTCAGCCGCGCATCGTGCCGTTTGTCGCTTTGGCGCACGCCGAGCTTGGCGATTTCAGAACCGCCGACGCGCTGATCGCCGGGACGCCGGATCAATGCGATGTCTGCCTGCGCACGCGCGCGCAGATCGCGGAGTTGGAACAGCAATATGGACGCATGGATTGGTGGTTCGCGCGCGCGGTCGCGGAGAATCCGTCAATCCCGTTCGCCTATACCGATTGGGGTCAGGCGCTGATGGCGAACGGCGATCTCGCCGGCGCCATCGCGAAGTTCGGGAGCGCGCACCAGAAAGGCCCGCACTTCGCCGATCCGCTGGAGCTGTGGGGCGAGGCGTTGATCGCGCAGAACCGCTCCGATCTCGCGCTGGCGAAATTTGTGGAAGCCGCGAAGTACGCCCCCAAATGGGGCCGTCTGCATCTCAAATGGGGGGAGGCGTTGTGGTGGTCAGGCAAACACGACGAAGCGAACAAGCAGTTCGCCATTGCCGCCGGTCTCGACATGACGCCGTCCGAGAAAGCCGAACTGGCGAAGGTGGCGCATGGCTGAAGACGACGATTCCGCATCGGCCTCCGCGACGGGCGACGCCGCCGCCATCGGACTGGCGCTGCATGCCGTCGCGGCGGACGAGGCACGCCACTACCTCCGCGAACAGACCGCTTTGGCGCGATTGCAGAAAGACAATCTCATCGAACAGAACGCGTTCGAACTGTCGCATCTGCGCTGGCGGCGCTTCAACGACCAGATGAAGGGCGCGCTGCAGATCATGGTCGTGGCCATCGGCGCGCTGATTGTTGTGGGCATCGGTGCCGCGATGTGGAACGCCAGTCAGGCGGACGGGCTTGTCGTGGATTCCTTCTCGGTGCCGCCGTCCTTTGTCACCGCGGGCATCACCGGGGACGTCGTGGCGGACGACATGACGAACAAGATCGCGGCGGTGCACGATTTCGCAAACGACCATTCGCTCGCGCGTTCCAAGGATGTACGTGAGGACAGAAGCCAGGAAATTAAAGTCGAGATTCCGGAAACCGGAGTCTCTCTCGCGGAAGCGTGGCGCTATCTGCGGCAATGGCTCGGCCATGAGCAGCATCTGGGCGGCAATATCCGTTCGCTTCCCGATGGCCATATCGCGCTCACTGTCGCTTTGAGCGGCGCAAACACCTTTGTCTTTACAGGCCCCCCTGCCGATCTCGACAAGATGGAGCAGCAGGCGGCCGAGCGCGTCTTTGGCGTGGTCGATCCGGTCAACATCGTTCTCTACTGGAACGGAAAGCGGCGTCCCGCCGAAGCGCTCGCGGCAGCAACACGTCTGGTCGCGCTGGGTGGCGATAACACCGTCCTATCGGAGTCTTATTCCCTTTACGCCAATATAAGCCGCTATATCAAAGCCGATGTGAGGCACTCCGCAGCTCTCGCGGAATTCTCGATCGCGCTCGATCCCAAGCCTGCGCCGCAACATATGGAATTGTTGAACAGCTCGCGCGCAATGGGCCACGACGAAGTCGTGCTTCAACAGGCGCGCGTGATCGGGACTTTGCAGCAGAAGGACAATGTGGGGACGTGGCAAACAGGCGAAGGCGTGCCTTATGTCTGGCAGCTCGGCACTTTATATCGCGCGCTGGAGACAGGCGATTATGCAGACGCCGCCACGCAGCGCTGCATTCACAGCTGTTCTCTCACGGAAGATGCTTTGCAGCGCGCGGATGTTGAAGCGCTCCGGCATGACGAACGGACGGCGAAGGCATTTGTAGCCAAAGCGATGATCATCGGCGAACCCGATCCCGAAGAAGA
>CAZCJI010000202.1:0-6059 GCA_964498625.1 uncultured Rhizobium sp. | reverse complement strand
GCGACTATTCCATCGCCGACCCGGCGCAGTTCGCCCGCAACATGATGCAGGTGGGCCAGCAATCGCAGCGCCTGCTCTCTGATTTCATGAAGCGGCAAGGCTCGAAAGGCAATTCCGGCCCCGCCGATCCGCTCAACCTCATGGGCACGTTCACCTCATTGCTGAAAAGCATGGCTGCCAATCCAACCGTCATCATGGAAGCGCAGTTCCAGTTGTGGCGCGATTACATGGGCCTCTGGGAGAACGCCGCGACCCGCATGATGGGCGGCGCGAGCAAGCCCGTGGTGGCGCCCGCCTCCGGCGACAAGCGCTTCAAGGACAAGGACTGGGAAGAGAACCAGGTCTTCGACTTCATCAAGCAAAGCTACCTGCTCACAGCGAACTGGATGCAGGACACCGTCGCGAAGATAGACGGCGACCTCGACGAGAAGACGCAAAAGCGTATCGCGTTTTATACAAAGCAGTTCGCCGACGCGATCGCCCCGACCAATTTTGTGCTCACCAACCCCGAGGTGCTCCGCACCACAATGCAGAGCAACGGCGAGAACTTGGTGAAGGGTCTTAACAATCTGCTTGAAGACATGGACCCCGATACGGGGCAGGTCTCCATCCGCCAATCGGCCGACGCGTTCCGGATCGGTGAGAACATCGCGACTGCTCCCGGCAAGGTCGTGTTCCGCAACGAACTGATCGAGCTCTTGCAGTTCGATCCGACGACGAATGACGTTTACGAGAAGCCGCTCCTCATCTTTCCACCCTGGATCAACAAGTTCTACATCCTCGACCTGAAGCCGGAAAATTCGTTCATCCGCTGGGCCGTGAACAAGGGCTATACAGTCTTTATCGCCTCATGGGTGAACCCAGACCGCAAGCTCGCGCAGAAGACCTTCCAAGACTATATGCGCGACGGCATTTTCGCGGCGCTGGATGCGGTCGAGGCCGCGACTGGCGTCAACAAGGTCAACACCATCGGGTACTGCATCGGCGGCACGCTGCTCTCCGCCACCCTCGCCTATATGGCGGCGACCAATGACGACCGGGTGAACTCCGCCACATTCTTCGCGGCGCAGGCCGACTTCAGCGAAGCCGGCGATCTTCAGGTCTTTATCGACGACGAGCAGCTTGAATCCATGCGCCAGCAGATGGAACAGGCCGGCGGTGTGCTTGAAGGCAAGAAGATGGGCACGACTTTCAACATGCTGCGCGCCAACGACCTGATCTGGTCGTTCGTGGTGAGCAACTACCTGCTCGGCAAGGAGCCGGCGCCGTTCGACCTCCTCTACTGGAATTCCGATACGACGCGCATGCCGGAGGCGACGCATCTTTTCTATCTGCGCGAGTTCTACAAGAACAACGCGCTCAGCCAGGGCAGGATGAGTTTCGACAATGTGAAGCTCGACCTGTCGAAGGTGAAGATCCCGATCTATCTGCAGAGCGCGAAGGAAGACCACATCGCGCCGTTCAGGTCGGTCTACAAATCCACGCGCCTGTTCGGCGGACCGATCCGCTTCATCATCGCGGGCTCGGGACATATCGCTGGCGTGATCAATCCGCCGAGCGCCAAGAAGTATCAGTTCTGGACCAACGACAAGGTCGGCGCGCAACCGGACGGCAAAGTCAAAGGCGCCTATCCGGCGACCGTGGAGGAATGGCAGTCCGGCACGAACGAACACCCGGGTTCCTGGTGGGACGATTGGGATGCCTGGTTGTCAAAGCTCTCCGGCGACAAAATCCCCGCGCGCAAACCCGGCGGCGGAAAGCTCAAGGTGCTAGGCGATGCGCCGGGAACCTATGTGAAGGTAAAGGCGGGATAGTTCGTTTCAAAGTTCCGTTCCCAAACGGTCAGGGTCTTGAGATTTCAAGTAGCGCTCGACCGACCTTTGTGCCGCTTGCGGGTGGCGTCATACTTTTCATCCAAGCCATGTAAAGGTTGAAAGAGAATTTCCCCTTCTTGAATTGTTCAACGGCTTCCGGCGAGAAGACATCATAAAATTCATATACTTCAACGAGAGCCGCCGGTGCTGGCTCCGCTACCCGCCCAAAATAAATTGAAATCGTTGCCTTAGGATCGCACGCTGGTTGAAGCATCGCGCGCGGTTTGGCACTAGTCTGTAGTGGATTAGGGGAAGTCAGAATTCCAAGAAAGCTATATTCGAGGGTGAGCTTGCCGAGTTCGAAGCCCGTGCGCTTGAGCGAAAATTCTGACCAGTTGTCGTCTTCATCTCTAGGCACGACTCCGCTCACTAGTCCCTTTTGCAATAATCTCTTGGCTTGGCCCAACACGAAACCATAGCGGAACTTAAGCTCTCCCTCCTTTGGATCATGGACTGTTACCTTGAGCATCGCATACGGCGGAATCTCGCCGATTTCGAAATCGCAGGTCTCAGTACGCAAATGAAAAATTTTACCGTCGTCACTTTGTATAACCCAACCATCGTAATTGCCGTACGCTTGCGGATCTAAACTGAAGCCCTTAGTCGCGACCGTCCCAGACGATAGGACTCGTGACGTCAGATAGTGTATCGGCTCCGCGCCACAAGCCGATATCGACAGGACAACCAAGGCACTTGAGCACACTAAAGTTTTCAGAAACATCCTACTTCACCATCGCTTCTTCGAGCAGCCTTACAAATTCCGCCTTCTGTGCGTCGTCGATCCAGCGAACAACCGCGACGATGTCGTGTTCGTAGTCGATGAAGACGATGTTGTCGCCGTTGCCGATGAACATCACGCCATCCTCGCGCGCGGCCGGCGCAAGCTTGCGGTCCGTGTTCAGGAACCAGTTCATGTAGCCATAACCGGGGTTCGTGCCCGTCGGCGTTCTCGAAAGCTTGATCCATGAGTCCGACAGGATCTGCTTGTCGCCCCACTTGCCGTTGTTCAGACCGAGCAGTCCCATCCGCGCCAGATCGCGTGCCGAGATGAACATCCCGCCGCCCCAATGTCCGCCACCGGGCACGACCTGGACGCGCTGACCATCGAGCGTAATCCACGAATTGTCGTAGCCTTCCCAGTGCCAGTCGTGCGACGCCCCGATCGGGTCCATCACATATTCCTTGAGCACGTCCGGCAGCGGCCGTTTCCACAGATGCGTGAGCGCGAGCGCGAACGCATTCACGCGCACGTCGGAGTACTTCCATTCCTTGCCAACCGGCGGCGGTCCAGCAGCGAGTTCATCCCATGGGTTCTTGCCCGGACGATCCGCCCACCACGGCTTGCCCCACATTGTTCCGACCCAGCCGGACGTCTGGCGCAGCATCTCATCCCACGTGATCGGCTGGTTGTGCGGAAGTTCGAAATCCGGCGACGGATGCACATAGTCGAGCACGCGATCGTTCACATCGCGGATCATATGCTTGTCGAAGGCGACGCCCGCCGTCACAGACAGAAACGTCTTCGTCACCGAATGCGCCATATCGACTTTATGAGTATCGCCCCACTCCGCAACGACGTAGCCATGACGGATGATGATGCCGTTTGCAGGCGCATGCGGCGCCAGCGGGCCAATAGGATCGGAAAACGGCCCGGCAAATTGGAGCGGATTTGTAATGCGCAGATCGCGCTGATCGATCACGCCATCGAGCGACGGCGACAGCTTCGTCTCATGCGCGACCGCGAAATCGATGGCGAATTTGAGCTTTCCGGCGTCAAAACCTTCCTGCGCCGGCAAATGCGTTGCCCAAGCATCGCCCGGAGGCGGGATATAGTCCGCGGCCCGCACCGGCATAGCCACAAGCAAACTGCAGACGACCAGCCGCCCGATCACGTGCGCGTCCTCCGCATTTCTGTTGCGGTGGCACGGCCTGCGACTACGCTGGCGCGCGTGACATCGTGAATCGCCGTAAGATCGTCCGTCGCGAACGCTGGCGGCCGGCACATCACACAAGACCTGCCGTCTCCGGCAAGCCACACATGATGTTGAGATTCTGCACGGCGGCGCCACTCGCGCCTTTGCCGAGATTGTCGAGCACCGCGATCAGGCGCGCCTGCCGCGTCTTGTCGTTGCCCAACACAAACAGCTTCATGCCGTTGGTGAGCTTGAGCATCTCCGCGTCGATGCTTTGCTGCAGCACGCCGACCGGCAGCGATACATGGCCCGCTGCCGCGGCCGCCTTCAAACTCATCGTCAGATCGGCCTTGTCCAGACCTGCGACCTCGATCAGCCGCTCGCCGCGATAGGCATCCCCGATTGCGCGATAGAGATCGAACACATTCGGCTTCGACGGCAATGCCCACAACTGCAGAGGCACTTCCACGATCATGCCGCGATAGAACCGACCGACCGTTGGCGAAAACACCGGCGGATGTGCGATGCCGGCATGCACCCGCATCTCGGGCAGATGTTTGTGCGAAAGCGTCAGCGCATAAGTGCGCACGACCGTCTCGACGTAGCGCGGCGACTTCTTGGCCTCGAATTCCTCGATCATCGTCTTGCCGCCGCCCGAATAGCCCGATACGCCGGTGACCGTCAGCGGAAAATCCGGCGTTACAATTCCGGCGCGCACCAGCGGCCGCACCAGAGCCAGAAAACCCGTCGGCCAACAGCCGGGGTTGCTCACGCGCTTTGCCGCCGCGATCTTCGCGCGCTGATCCTTCTCCAGCTCCGGAAAACCATAAACCCAATCCGGTGAGGCGCGGTGCGCGCTCGATGCATCGATTACGCGTACGGCCGGGTTTTCGATCATGGCAATGGCATCGCGCGCAGCTTCGTCGGGAAGACAAAGAATGACGACATCGGCATCATTCAGTGCATTTGCACGCGCGCACATATCCTTGCGCTCGGCGTCGCTCAATCGCATGAGCGAGAACTCACTACGGCCTTCAAGGCGCTCCCGGATTTCGAGCCCGGTGGTGCCGACCGCCCCGTCGATAAAGACTTTCGCTACCATAAACCTGTTTGTTCCCGAGCGGTTCGCCCGCGCATCATTGACAGAAGATTACGCGGCCTTTTAGCTCATTCCGAGTGCCGATTCCGAGTCCTTCGAATCGCGCAGCGCAACCAGGGACGAGGCCTTGCCTCGTGGGGAGAAGCAGATGGACTTCAACAAGCTTTGGGCGAATTTCATGGACACGGTCCAGAACCATTACATGGATTTTGCTGGACGCGTTCCGAGAGCGCAGTTCTGGTACTATATCCTCGTGGTGGTGGTGATCGGAGTCGCCGCGGGCATCATTGGCGGGATTGCCGGTACGACATTGCTGAGCGCCGTGGTGAGCCTTGGCCTGCTCCTCCCGAATGCCGGCATGGCGGCACGCCGGATGCAGGATACCGGTCGCAGCGGTCAGCTTGTGTGGGTCTGGGTTATCGTCGGCGGCATCTACGGTGTCATCAATCTTCTGATCGGATTGACCGGTCCGTTTGGCGCCCTCGCCTTCCTCGCGTTTTTCTTCACGATCGGATGGCTTATCAATCTCGCGATGCTCGTGGTTTCGATCATCATAATCTATTTCTGCGCACAGCCAGGTCAGGCCGACGCCAACGCTTACGGTCCGCCGCCGCCGGTGTGGACACCCAACTAACCGCTCAGCTCTTCAGCCTTCCTGGCGCCACTCCTCCGCCATGGGGAGTGGCGTTTTGCTGTCCGCTGTCTTGAATCGATATTGCCGCACAGCACGTTCGCCACACTGCGACCTGATGATAGCTCAAACGAACGGCATAAAAAAACAGCGGCCTGACTGTCGCCAGGCCGCTGCTCTCAATTGGACTACGTGGATCAGTGGAAGGACTTCGAGCCGTCGGGGGTGCCGAGGCCGGTCGGACCGTCGTAGCCAGGTCCAGCGGTGCAGAAATAGGTGCCCCCGCACGTACCGTTGCTGCCGGACGTAACGTCGAACAGCTTGGCTTTCGCATTGTAGAGCGTCTTGGCGTAGCTCTTCACTTTCTTGCCGTTCACGCCGTAGATGCCCGCAATCAGAGGCGCCGCGACACTGGTGCCGCCTTCACGGAACCAGCCGGAGCCGTTGCCGGCCGGGCCATAAATGGCCACGCCCGTCGCAGGATCCGCATCGGCCGAGACATCGGCTTCCATACGCTTGGAGCAGTTGGGATCCTTCTGCCA
>CAZCJI010000201.1:0-6139 GCA_964498625.1 uncultured Rhizobium sp. | reverse complement strand
ATCCTTTCGATGTCGCTTCCGCAAATTACGATATCCATGCCGCGGAAGGGGACTGGAAAGCCGCGATTTCCGATGCACGCGCAAAGGGCAGCGCGTTGCTAAGCGGACTCGATGACACCTACACCAAGTTTCAGGCTGCTTACGACCGCGCGGTCGTGACACCGCGATTGGCCACCACGCTGGCGAAGACGGGTGACTTCGCGGGCGCGTGGACCGCGATCGATGCAACGGCTGGCGACTGTTACAACTGCGTCCGCACGCGCGGAAACATAGCGGCGCTGCAGAAGGACTGGGGCAAGGCCGCCTATTGGTTCGCCGATGCCGTGAAGCAGGCGCCGTCCATTCCCTTCGCCTATGCCGATTGGGGCGCGATGCTGATGGCGAACAGCGATCTTGCCGGCGCCATCGCGAAGTTCGAGAGCGCAAACAAGAAAGGCCCGCACTTTGCCGATCCGCTGGAGATGTGGGGCGAGGCGTTGATCGCGAAGAATCGCTCCGATCTCGCGCTCGCGAAGTTTGAGGAGGCGAACAAATACGCGGCCAATTGGGGCCGCCTGCACCTCAAATGGGGCGAGGCGTTGCAATGGATGGGCAAGCCCGACGATGCAAAAAAGCAGTTCGCCAGAGCAGCCGCGCTCGATCTGACACGATCCGAGAAATCGGAACTGACGAAGGTCTCGCATGGCGGATGACGACACAGACGACGGCGCAAGGCCGTCCGGGCGTCCCGACGCGGCGGCGATTCATGCCGCGCTGAGCGGCGGCTCCGAAGAAGCGCGCGAATATCTGCGCAAGCAGAGCAGGCTCGTGGAATTGCAGATCGCGGACCTGGAACGCGAGGACCGGGTGCGCCACTGGTCCTTGCGCGTTCATCACATCAGCGATGTCATAAAGGTCATGTTCGAGGTCACGGCCGCGCTGATCGCGCTCGCCGTCATCGTCATGATTGCGGCGGCGATCTGGTCCGCGGCCCATGACGACAGTGTCGTGATCGACGCGTTCCGGGTGCCCGCGGACATCGCGCAACGCGGCATGAGCGGCGATGTCGTCGCGAACCAGTTTCTCGACAGGCTGGCGCAACTGCAGGCGCAGACCGATTCCAGCCGCGCCCCCGGCACTTACGCCAGCGACTGGGGCAACGAGATCAAGGTCGAGATTCCCAACACCGGCGTTTCCATCGGCGAAGCCTATCGTTATCTCGCGGGCTGGCTCGGCCACCAGACGCATATTTCCGGCGAGGTCTGGCACAATGAGAGCGGCATCGCGCTCACGATCCGCACCGCGGGCAACTCCAGCATGGTGTTCGAGGGGCGGGAGCGCGATCTGGGCCGGCTTCTCATGCGTGCAGCCGAGAGCGTCTACGGTCAGACGCAGCCCTATCGCTATGCGGTTTATCTGACGATCCATGGGCGCGGCGCGGAAGAAGAGAAAATCCTCCGCAATCTCACGACTGACGGTCCCGATAGTGAAAAGCCCTGGGCCTACACGCTGTGGTCTTTTTCTGCGACCGGTCCGGAAGCCTTGCGGCGCGCGCGTGCGGCGGTCGCGCTCAACCCCGAGCTTCCGCTCGCGCTGAACAATCTCGCAGATCTCGAAGCCTGGGCCGGGCACGACGAAAATGAGCTGCAGATGTCGCAGGCGACGAAACGCGCGTTGAGCGGCCGTGGCGCAACGCTTGTCATCCCGCGCGCCGCTGCTGCCACCGGCGTCCAGTCCGACGCCAATATCGCCGAAGAGCTTGGAGATTATTCGAGCGCCGTGGCGGCGTACGATCATCTCGCCAGCGCCCCGGATTTCGAGGGCTCGCGTGCGGTGGCACGCATCATGGGCGCCGCGGACGCCGCCATCGGCCACGACGTCGCGCGCTCGCACCGGCTTCTCGAAGCGAATCGAGATGTGAACCAGGTTGCGCACGCCGTTATCGGCTATGGCTGGCAGGTTCCGAATTTCCGCTTCGCGCAGTTCGAGCAGTTCGTGGCTGTGGGAGACTGGAAATCGGCGCGCGTGGATATCGAAGCCGCGGTGGTGACCCCGGAGGCCAAAAGTATTGCCGAGCAGACGTTTCTTCCCGCGCAGGCGTGGCCGTTCCTGGCGCTGGCACAGGCGAAAACCGGCGATTGGAAAGCGGCGCGCGCGACGATCGATAAGACGCCGCTCGATTGCTACCTCTGTCTGCGCATGCGCGGGCAGCTTGCGGGTATGGAAAAAGACTGGAACGGATCACAGCACTGGTTCGCACGCGCCGTCTCATTCGCGCCCTCCATTCCTTTTGCTTATTTCGATTGGGGCGCGATGCTGATGGCGAAGGGCGATCTCGATGGCGCCATCGCGAAGTTCGAGAGCGCGCATCAGAAAGGCCCGCACTTCGCCGATCCTCTGGAGATGTGGGGCGAGGCGTTGATCGCGAAGAACCGCTCCGATCTCGCGCTGACGAAGTTCGAAGAGGCCGCGAAATACGCACCAAACTGGGGCCGACTGCATCTCAAACGGGGCGAGGCGCTGTGGTGGTCCGGCCACCACGACGAAGCCAAGAAGCAGTTTGCCATTGCCTCCCGCCTCGATCTGACCGCTTCCGAAGAGGCCAAACTCGCCAAGATGGACAGGTGGCGTTAAGAACGCTTCGCATCCGGCGGCTGTTGGCATAGCCATCGCGCGCCCCTAGGCTCTTGGGCGAAGGGGACGTCATGGCCGATTCCGTTGCATGGGGCGCTGCGCGTCCGCGGACGTTTTTCGGCCAGCCGCCGGCGCTCGGCTTTCTCGCCTTCACCGAAGCGTGGGAACGCTTTTCCTATTACGGCATGACGTCCTTGCTCGTGCTCTATATGAGCCAGGCGCTGTTCATGCCGGAGCATGTCGGCCATATCGCTGGCTTTGCCGCCTACCGTGCCGCGTTGGAAAGCGTATTCGGCAGGATGAGCACACTCGCGCTCGCCTCGCAGACCTATGGGCTCTACACCGGCTTTGTCTATTTCACACCACTGATCGGCGGTTGGATCGCGGATCGTTTCGTCGGGCGGCGCAACGCGGTGGTCGCGGGCGCGCTCCTGATGAGCGGCGGCCACATCGCGATGGCGTTCGACCAATCGTTCCTGCTTGCCCTGTTTCTTCTCATCACGGGCTGCGGTCTGCTGAAGGGCAATATCGCCACGCAGGTGGGACAGCTCTATGCCGAGGACGACGCGCCGGGACGCACGCGTGGCTTCTCGATCTTTTCGATGGCGATCAATGTCGGTGCCATGGCGGGTCCGCTCACCTGCGGATTGCTGGCGCAGATTTATGGCTGGCATGTCGGCTTCGGAATTGCGGGATTGCTGATGCTGTTCGCGCTTGCGACCTATCTCGCGGGCTATCGCCATCTGAACGAAACAGCGCGCGGCACGGCGGCGCCTGAGTCCGGGCAACCGCTCGCGACGCAGCAGAAGCGCGCCATCGGCGCATTGATCGTGGTGATGCTGATCACCATCCCCCATTCCATCGCGTTCTATCAGAACTCCAACATCGGCTTCGTCTGGATCGACGGCCATGTCGACCGGATGGTGGCTGGATTCGAAGTCCCGATTGCCTGGTTCGGCGCGGCGCTGGATTCTTTTGTCTCCATCGCCTGCGTGCCGTTCCTGTTCGCGCTGTGGCGATGGCAAGCGCGGCATGGGGGCGAGCCGGGCGAAATTTCAAAGATCGGTATCGGCGCGGCGCTGGCAGCCATTGCCAATCTCGTGCTCGCGGGGGCGGCGCTTCTGCCGGGCCGCGTGTCGCCGCTGTTTTTCGTTCTCTATGAGGTCATTCAAGGTGTCGCGTTTATCTGGCAATGGCCGACGCTGCTCGCGCTGACGTCGCGCATCGCACCGCAACGGTTGAAATCGACGCTGATGGGCAGCGCCTATCTCACGCTCTTCGTTTCCAACATGACCATCGGACGCATCGGCGCATTCTATGAGCACATGACCCCTGCGGCGTTCTGGACGATGAACGCCGCTATCGCCGCGACCGGAGCGGTGCTGGCGTTCGTGCTGCGCAAACCTCTGACGCGCGCGTTCGACGCGGAAGTCGCGTCGTCATGAGCTTGCGCAATATCGCAATCCTCCTGGTGGCTGCATTGGCGAGCATGTACGTGCTCTTTTTCGCGTTTCTATATTTCTACCAGCGCGACTTGCTGTTCCTTCGCGGCAGGTTCGACGATATGCGACCCGATCTTTATCAATCGGAAACCGTGAAAGAGAGCGACGGCACTCAGTTAGAGGTTTGGGAAGTCTCGCCAGCCGGACATGCTCCGATCATCGTCTTCTTCTACGGCAACGCTGGTACGTTGTCGGATTTCGCGGAACTGGGCGCCAAACTCCATGAAGAAGGGTATGGTATCGTTTTGGCGTCCTATCGTGGTTATTCCGGCAATCGTGGTCTGCCGTCTGAAGATGGGCTGATGAACGATGCGCGGTCGATTCTCAAATCGCTGCCTGTGGATCATGGCCCGATCGTCTTGTGGGGTCAGAGCCTCGGCAGCGGCGTTGCGGCACGCATGGCATCCGAAGGCCGCGCCAGTGTGCTGATCCTGCAATCGCCGTATACCGCCGTGGTCGATGTCGCTGCGGAGCGTTTTCCCATCTACCCGGTGCGCTGGGTTATGGCTGATCGGTTCGACACCCTCTCGATCGTGCCAAAGATCAAAATGCCGGTGCTGATCATACACGGTACGGATGACGATACCGTTCCGTTCAGTATGGGCGAAGCGCTTGCAAAACGCTTCGGTTCGGAGGCGACGTTTGTGCCCATCGCGCATCGGGGCCACAATGATCTCGGCGTGAACGATCTGGCCCCAATCGCCGAACCATGGTTGAAGGAGCACGTCACGTGGACGCATTGACTGCACTCCGCAAGCGGCACGTCTTCGCTATTGTCGCGGGCAATGCGCTCGAGTTCTACGACTTCCTCACTTTCTCCTATTTCTCGATCTATATCGGACGTGCGTTCTTTCCCTCGCACGATCCGATGCTGAGCCTGCTCGCGTCGCTGGCAACCTTCGGCGTCGGCTTTGCGACGCGTCCGATCGGCGCGCTCGTGATCGGAAATTGGGCGGACAGAAACGGGCGCAAACCCGCAACGATCTTCTGTTTTGCGTTGATGGGTGTCACCATCGTCGCGCTCGTGCTGACGCCATCTTATGCGAGCATCGGCGTGGCCGCGCCGATCATCGTGGTGACGCTGCGCCTCGTACAGGGCTTTGCGCTCGGCGGCGAATTGGGGCCGACGACAGCGCTGCTGATAGAAGCTGCGCCCGAAAACCGCCGCGGATTTTACGGCGCGCTGCAGGGGGCGTCGCAATCCTCGGCAACGTTCTTCGCAGGACTGATCGGATTTACGCTGACCAGCACATTGGCGCCAGACGTGTTCGGCGCCTATGGCTGGCGCGTTGCCATGCTTATCGGCGTGTTGGTCGTTCCCATCGGCCTGTTCCTGATGCGCGATATGCCGGACACGGTTCACGCGCCGGCCCCCGGCGAGCCGGGTCGCAGCGCGCTGCTGAAAAGCAATGCGCGCGTGATGCTCATTGGTATCGCCCTGCTCGGGAGTGCCACGATTGGCATCTATTCACTGCTGTTCATTCCAACCTATGCGATGCAGATCTTGCACATGCCCGCGCACTCTACGTTCGGTGCAACCATGCTGGTCGGTCTGGCCGGTGCGATGCTGGGGCCGGTTAGTGGGATCATATCCGACCGCTATGGCCGCAAGCCGGTCATGATCGGTTTTGCATTGATGACGCTGGTCCTGATCGTGCCGGCGTTCATGCTGCTCGATCAATTCCGCACGGCGACGATGCTGCTCGCCGTCGCGTTCGCGCTGGCCGCCGGGCATACAGCAAGCGGCCACATCATCATCATGGCCGTGCCCGAAGCGATGCCGCCGACGGTTCGTTCCGGCGCCAGCTCGGTCGTCTATGCGCTTGCCATCGCGACGTTCGGCGGTAGCGCGCAGTTCATCGTCGCTTGGCTGATCAAGCACACCGGAAACAATCTCGTGCCCGCTTACTACTGGAGCGCCGCCGCGGTTATCGGGATCATCGCGATGACGCTGTTTCCCGAGACTGCGCCGGCGGTGTTGAAGCGGCGAGACCACATGCGTAACGCTTTTTCGTAGCGCTCTA